>JAIOPX010000195.1 GCA_021413705.1 Planctomycetota bacterium
CACGCTGACTTTGCCGATCATGGGGGTTGTACGGATTGATCTGGGTCATTGGCCGTCGGGGGGCGGCTGAATCCTGTTTGCGCTGGAGAACGGCGCAACGCATCGGGGCCCCCTGATGATAGCTATGCAATGCGGTAACCCGAACGATGGCCGGTGCGTGGACCTCCAACCGTCCCTCGACCATTCGCCGTCCACCATCCGCCATCGCCTCCTGGCCCGCCTGGGGCTGCTGGTGGGGCTGTTGGCGGCAGTCTCGACCCTGGGCTGCCAGGCGTTGCCACAGCGCAATATGGCGCTGGAGCAGGTGATTCCCCCGGCCGAGCATATTCCCAACGGCGAGTTCAAGATCACGCTGCCCGCGTATGTGATCGAGCCCCCCGACGTGCTGCTGATCGACGCCCTGAAGGTGGTCCCCAAGTCGCCCTATCGCTTGCAGGCTTTGGACTTCGTGCAGATCAAAGGGCAGGGACTCTATCCCGATCATCCGATCGACGGCAATTTCCAGGTCGATCCGGACGGCACGATCAACCTGGGCATTCCCTACGGCAAGCTGAAAGTGGGGGGCCTGACGGTCGATCAGGCGACCACCCAACTCCAAAAACAACTGGAAGTTGACCTGGCCCATCCGACGGTCTCGATCAGCCTGGCGCAAACGGCCGGCACCCAGCAGATCGCCGGCGAGCACTTGGTCACCCCCGACGGCACGGTCAACCTGGGTATTTATGGCCAGGTGTACGTGGTGGGGCTGACGCTCTCGCAGGCCCGCGAGAAGATCGAGCGGCACTTGAGCGCGTATCTGGAAGCGCCGCAGGTGACCGTCGATGTCTCCACGTACAACAGCAAGGTGTACTACGTGATCATGGATGGGGCCGGCACGGGCGACAAGATCTACCGGCTGCCGATCACCGGCGGCGAGACGGTGCTCGACGCGATGAGCCAGGTCGGCGGCATGACGCAGAACTCCAGCCGCCAGCATATCTGGATCGCGCGCCCCGCGCCGGACCATGTGGGGATGCAGCAGCGGCTGCCGGTCGATTGGGAAGGGGTGACCAGCGGCGGCTCGCAGGCCA
Organism: Planctomycetota bacterium; assembly: GCA_021413705.1. Lineage (GTDB taxonomy): Bacteria > Planctomycetota > Planctomycetia > Pirellulales > UBA7805 > JAIOPX01. The sequence continues at coordinate 1,071 of JAIOPX010000195.1, forward strand.
CCAACTACCAACTGTTGCCGGGGGACCGGCTGTTCGTGGCGGCCGAACGGGCCACCGCGCTGGACGTGGCCATCGGCAAGGCCGTCGCACCGCTGGAACGCATCTCCGGCGTCATCCTGCTCGGCACCAACGCCATCCGCAACCTCAACGGCTCCTTCTCCAGAAACTTCAACAACAGCAACGGCGGATTCTAAGTCGAGCCCGGCGTGGCCATCGACTCAATGCGACAGGAATCAACTCACATGCGACGTAAGCAGAAACGCAATTCAGCGGGACAACGTATGAAGCGTGCGCGGAAGGCAGCCGCGACCTTCACCAGCGGCTTGCTGTTGCTGGCTCAATTTGGCAACACCGCCTGGGCCGGCAAGTATGGCGAAGTTGATCTCCGTCAACCATGCCCAGTGGCGCCCGTGGTTCGATCCCCGCCTGGGTTTGGCTACAATCCGACGCATTGGCGCCGCTGGGACACCGACGCCTCTTACGACACGACCCCCAGAAAACCCGCCAACGCAAGCAGCGCCGCCGCGGACGAAGCTCCGAAACCCACGCCGCCTGCGGCATCTCCGGGACCTGCAACGGGAACGACCCCTGCGCCCCGCACTGGGGACACTGCTCCGCTGCCGCCTCCCGGCACCACTGCACCTATTACACCGCCGTCGGTTCGACCTCCAGGAATGCTCCCACCGGCGACGCTTCCCCCTGGAACGTCGCCCCCGGCGGCATCTCCTCCCGCTCCGCTGCCGAAAGAACGGCCGGAAGAATTGCCACCGCTGCCTACTCCCGGTGGTTCGGAAAAGGGACCGATGACACCGGGGCCATCGTCTCCACCATCGACGCCGATGGAAAAGCCGACCCCAGACACCGGCCCTGCATTGCCCGCTCCGATGGAACAACCGAAGACGGGTGGCGCACCGACACCGATGCCGCTACCCAGCCCGGAAGCGAAACCGATGCTCGAGATCAAACCGCCTGGCGACATGGCTCCGGCGCCACTGCCCCCTGCGAAGGCGCCTCCTGCAACGCCGCCAGCGTCACCGATGACTCCCAACAGCGGCATGAACCCCATGGCTCCGCCGGCCACGGACAAGCCGCCACTGGAAAAGCTCTTTGAAGCGCCGACGCGGGACGAAGACAAGAAGCCAACTCCTCCGCCGGGAAAATCATCGTCGCACGCGCCTCGCATACGTGGACAATGGGTAGCGGCAAAGCACCCAGACCTTGCCGCCCCGACCCGTGCGGAGACTCCCGTTCGGGCCGCCGTTGAAGAAGAGTTCGCGCCGTGTCAGCGCTGCCGTCCGACTAACATCATCCCGGCGGGCGCTGAACTGACGCCGACATCAGCCGAGCCGGCCGACTTTCGCGCCGCGGGAGACGAGCAACCATTGTCTGCCTTACCACGCCCTGCATCAGGCCAATGGGCAACAACGCGATTCGTGAACCAGCCAGCGCAGCAAAGTCCGAATCCGGAGGCGCCGATTCGCCAAGTGAATGCGCAAACGACGGATGGGGATTCGTTGATGGTCCGCCGAGTCGGCTATCAGGCTCCCGCCAGAGAAAACGCGTCGGACGATGCCGATGCGCCACGGCCGAATCCGCTGCGATCGGGCCAGCGGTAACGCGGTCGCTGGGGCAGGCTCGCATCCGTGGTCAAACCGTGATTTCGCAGGCGGAGTCTCGGCCCGCTTTGCCCCACTCGACTCGATTCGGCGAGTGGACTACAACTATCTCGCTTGCCCAGCAGGCATGCGTCAGGGGCTTGCTTCGAGCATCGCCGGGCCAATAATTGGCACGCAAGCGTGGGCGGAGCATTTCCGGTTGGTACCGCCCCCGTCTCGCTGCTTCTGCTGCTCGTTGTTCACCTTGAGAATGGCCGTTCACCTTGAGAATAGTTTAAAGAGATCAATTTATGGCCGAGAAAGTCGTCATCATTGGAAGCGGACCGTCTGGCTGGACTGCCGCGATCTACGCCGCCCGGGCGGAGTTGACGCCGTTGGTGTATGAGGGAGAATCGACGAGCGAGAATAGCGATGCGGGGCGGCCGCCGCTGGGCCAACTCTTTTTAACCACCGAAGTGGAGAATTATCCTGGGTTCCCAGTTGGTCATTTGCATGGTTACCTCGATAGCGCGATTGATGCGTCCATTGCCTATCTTCGATTTCCGAAACCAGAGGGCGACGACAAGCACGGCGTCACCGGACCGGACCTGATGCTCCTGATGAAACAGCAGGCGCTGAATTTTGGAACTCGCGTCGTCGGCGAGGATATCGTAGCCGTCGATTTCGATCAGCGTCCGTTCAAGCTGTTCACCAGCGGGGGCAAGACGGTCGAGACGGAGACCGTAATCATCGCGACCGGTGCCAGTGCAAACTATCTAGGACTGGAATCCGAGGCGCGCTACAAGAACCATGGAGTCAGCGCCTGTGCCGTCTGCGACGGCGCGCTGCCCCGCTTCCGCAACAAACCTCTGGTGGTGGTCGGCGGCGGCGATTCGGCCGTTGAGGAAGCGGATTTTCTGAGCAAGTTTGCCAGCAAGGTTTTTCTGGTTCACCGCCGCGAAGAGCTGCGAGCATCGAAGATCATGCAGCAACGCGCCATCAACAACCCGAAGATCGAAATCACCTGGAACCACGCCCTGGCCGAGGTGCTTGGGGAAGAGAAGCTCGGGGTCACCGGCGCGCGACTTGAGAGCACCGTGGGCAAAGGATCGCGGCGGGTCGACGCCAGCGGAGTCTTCCTGGCCATTGGCCACACGCCCAACACGGCCTTCCTCAAAGGGAAGCTACAGATGAACGCGAAGGGTTATCTCGTCTGGACCAAGCCGCAGCGGACCTACACCAGCGTGGAAGGGGTCTTTGCGGCCGGCGACGTGGCCGACGATTACTACCGGCAAGCCATCACCGCCGCCGGCACTGGCTGCATGGCGGCCTTGGATGCGGAACGTTATCTGGCGGCCAAGGGCCTGTGATCTCAAAGGACTGTGATCTATGGAACGGATTTCCGTCCGCGATGCCCGCGGCAGCGAGGCGATCGGCCGCGAGGTGCGCGTCTGCGGCTGGATTCGCACCCGGCGAGACTCCAAAGGGGGCTTCAGCTTCCTGGAACTCAACGATGGCACGGCGCTGGCCAACCTGCAGATCGTCGCCGACGCCTCACTGGCGAACTACGAATCCGAGATCAAACGGCTCTCGCCCGGCTGCTCGGTGACCGTGGAAGGAACGATCCAGGCCTCCGGCGGCAAAGGGCAAGCGACCGAGGTCCACGCTCGGCAAATTACGGTCCACGGCTGGGCCGATCCTGAAGCGTATCCGCTCCAGAAGAAACACCACACGTTTGAAAAGTTGCGCGAGTGGGCCCATTTGCGCCCGCGGACCAACACGTTCGGCGCCGTGGCCCGCGTGCGGAATTGCGTCAGCCGGTCGATTCACGACTATTTTCAGGAGCGAGATTTTCTCTACGTTCACACGCCGATCATTACCGCCAGCGACTGCGAAGGGGCGGGGGAGATGTTCAAGGTCACCACGCTCGACCTCGATCGGCTGGCCGGTCAGTCGCGGCCGGTGGACTATAGCCAGGACTTCTTCGGCCGGCCGGCGTACCTCACGGTCAGCGGCCAATTGGAGGGAGAAATCCTCGCCACGGCGCTCGGGAAGGTCTACACCTTTGGGCCAACCTTTCGGGCTGAGAATTCTAACACCTCGCGGCACCTGGCCGAGTTCTGGATGGTCGAGCCGGAAGTGGCGTTCAACGAACTGCCCGAAAACATGGAGCTGGCCGAAGGGCTGCTCAAGCGTGTCTTTAATGACGTGCTGACGAAATCCGCCGAGGACATGGCGTTCTTCAACGAACGGATCGACACCACGACCCTGGCCACGCTGCAAGGGATTGTCGATAGCCCGTTCGAGCGGCTGAGCTACACGGACGCGATTGAACTGCTAATGACGACGAGCGCACCGTGCGGGCCATGGACGTGCTGGTCCCCAAGGTGGGCGAGATCATCGGCGGTAGCCAACGCGAAGACCGGCTCGACGTGCTCACCGCCCGCATGCAAGAACAGCAGCTCGACCCAGAAAGCTACTGGTGGTATCTGGACCTGCGGCGATTCGGCACGGTCCCCCACGCGGGGTTTGGCCTGGGGCTGGAGCGGACTGTGCAGTTCGTCACCGGCATGGGCAATATCCGCGACGTGATTCCGTTTCCCCGCACGCCAGGGAGCGCGGAATTCTAGGCCGGTGCTTTACGGTAATGTCTTGCCGAGAATAGCCGCTGCGCATTGTTGGTTTGCCCACACGTCGATTCGCCATTGGACGATTCCTCCAATTCAGTGATAATTCGGACGGAGTTGCCGTCTATTCCGCCGGATCGTACGTAGGAGTCACTTCGATGTTTCAATTTGCACGGATGAGCCTTTTGGCGTTAGCGGTGGCTCTGCTCGCTGGCCAGTCCGCCCAGGCGCAGCACACCGCCGATTCGATCGATCAGGTCGAGAAGAACTTAACCGCGCACAAGGCGGTGCTGTTGGACGTTCGCGAAGAGGGGGAGACCGACAAAGGCTATATCGACGGTGCACTGCTGGTGCCGCTGAGCATGTTGCAGGAGGGGAAGCAGACCGATGGGTTTGCTCAAGTGCTGGCGCAGCGGTTGCCCAAGAAGACGATCGTTTACTGCTACTGCGTCTCCGGGGGCCGGGCCTTGGTCGCCAGTGAAATCCTCAAGGGACTTGGCTACGACGCGCGGGCACTCAAGCCCGGCTATCAAGATCTATCTCAAGCCGGCTTCGTGACGGCGAAGCCGAAGCCCAAGCAGTAGGCCGCCGCTTCATCTTCTCTCGCGTGGGATGCTATTCTCCCACCTTGACCGTGCCCGCGGTTAAGTCGGCGATTGATTTAAGATCGATCGCCTTGGCGACGTCTTCGCCGCAGCGCCAACCTAGCAGCACATGGTAGTCGGCCATGGTGCGCAGATAGAGCAGGTACACGCCAGGGTAGACTTTCGGCTTCGGGTAATTCTCTTCATAAGCGAAGAAGTCCTGATCGCCGGTGGCTTCCAATCGCTTCCAGGTGGCAGAGGGGCCGTCGATCGTCGGCAACTCGACGGTTTCCCACGGGGAAACTTTCTTGTCGAAGCGGGCCACCAGCTTGTCGCGCAGGATTTTTTCCACCTCGCCGCCGGTAATCTGATGGTTCTTGCGATCGCGCGTGCTGGTCAGCGCGATATAAAGGTAAAGCGGCTTGGTGATCATGTCGCCCGGCAATTGACGACTCTCAACTTTGACGAAACCTTCATACGTCCGCTGCAGCCCCGGCAGACGCAGGAAGTAAGGCTGCACGCGGTGCGGATCGAGGGCATCGATCGTCTTGGCCTTCGGCTCAGGCGAGGATGCGTCAAATGCGTACGACGTGCCGGCGCCGAAGCCGCGCGGTATTCGCAGTGACAAAGCCGCGTTGGGAAAGTCCTTGATCGGCTCCGGCCAGAGCGAGCGATACGGCGATTCGTGTCGAAGGTACGACAGCTTCTGATCGGTGAGCTTTTGATACTCGTCCGTGCCGCAACCCATCAGCAGGCAGCAACTCGTCGCCGCAAACAACGTCAGGACGGCGCGATGGTGGAGCGAAAGGGGAACTGGCGAGACGGGCATGATCGGGGACCGATGGGAGGCGAACCGGGTGGTTTCGGATGGGTGTTCAGACCGAGAAATCGAGCGGCAATTCTTCAATTCTCGCCGCGCGATTGCGGGGCGTCAACCGCGTGGCGGCCGCGTCGGTTCCACTCCGGCGGGGCAGGCGCAGGTCGGATGCTCCCTTTTCTTCGGCATTCTGCGGCAGCGAGGCCCCGCTCGGCCGATTGCTTTCGCCGTCCGAGCGGTTATTATGGCGTTTTCCCGCCTCCGGCAGAAAACCGCTCTGTTGTCGGGGGAACTGCGCTGGTCACGGCGATCGTCGTGCCGCGGTAAATTTCCCGCCTCGAATTGGCACCGTCATCATCCTGAACTGCGGCAAAATCGCTCGGCTGCGAATTGGAGAATCTGAGATGTCCACCTATGAGTTGCCTGCGTTGAAAGAACCCCAGCGTGTCGGCAAGAAGCAAGTCCTGCTGGTGGCCAACGGCGACCTGCGGCTGACGGCCAACCAGCGCTGCTGGGCCGCCCAACAGGAAATGGAAGCCGCGCTGACGCAGGCTGTGGCCGACGCCGGCTACGAGTTGATCCGCGCCCATCAGTACAAGCCGAACGAGCAGCACGGCTTCATCGGCTCGCAAAAGGAAGGGATGGAGGTTTTTGCGAGCATCGATCCCGACGCGCGCCTGATTGTAGCGGAAGCGGTCTGGCAGTATTCGCATCACCTGCTGCACGGGTTGATCACGCATCGCGGGCCGATCCTGACGGTGGCCAATTGGTCCGGCACCTGGCCGGGGCTCGTCGGCATGCTCAATCTCAACGGCTCGCTGACGAAGGCCCGCAAGCGCTACTCGTCGTTGTGGAGCGAAGATTTTACCGAAGAGCGGTTTGTGCGCAATCTGCGCCGCTGGCTCAAAAAGGGCTCGGTGCGACACACGACAGACCATGTTGTGCCGCTCAAAGACGTGAAGATCCCTTCGGCCGAACGCAAGCTGGGGGAGGCCCTGGCCGCCGAATTGCAGCGCGACAAGGCGATCATGGGCGTGTTTGACGAAGGGTGCATGGGGATGTTCAACGCGATCATACCCGATCATTTGCTTAATCCTACGGGCGTCTACAAAGAACGGCTGAGCCAGTCGGCCCTGTATTACGAAACGACGCAGGTCAGTGACGAGGAAGCCCGCGCGGTACGCCGCTGGATGGAAGAGCGCGGGATGCAATTTCGCACCGGAGAGGTCCATGAGCAGGACCTGACCGACCGCCAGATTCTGCTGCAATGCAAGATGTACATCGCGGCGGTGCGGATTGCCGACGACTACGGCTGCCACACGATCGGCATTCAATACCAGCAAGGGCTCAAAGATCTGCTGCCAGCCAGCGACCTGGTCGAAGGGACACTCAATAATACGGATCGCCCACCGGTCCAGAGCCGCGACGGCAGCCACGTGCTGTACGATGGCCAGCCCCTGCCGCACTTTAACGAGGTGGACGAGTGCGCGGGGCTGGACGGCTTGATCACCTATCGCCTGCATAAGGCGATGGGCCAGCCGGTCGAGAACACGCTGCACGACCTGCGGTGGGGGGATTGGGATCCAACCGGCACGGTGGAAGATTACGTGTGGGTCTTCCTGATCAGCGGCTCTGCTCCGCCGGCACATTTTGTCGATGGCTGGGCCGGGGCGTCGAGCGAGCGGCAGCCGGCGATGTACTTCCCCTCCGGCGGCGGCACGCTCAAGGGGATTTCCAAGCCGGGCGAAATCGTCTGGTCGCGGGTTTATGTGGCGGATGGCGAACTGCGGATGGACCTGGGCCGGGCGGGGGTCGTGGAATTGCCCGCGGCGGAGACGGAACGCCGCTGGCAGGCCACCACGCCCCAATGGCCGATCATGCACGCCGTGACGTACGGCGTATCGCGCGATCAGATGATGGCCCGTCACAAGAGCAACCACATCCAGGTGGCCTACGCCAACAGTGCGGAGGAGGCCGACAAGGCAGTGCTGGCCAAAGCGGCATTGGCCGACGCCCTGGGGCTGAAGGTGGCTTTGTGCGGAACTCGCAAAGAGGGGCGGGAGTGGTAGCCGCCGCACAGCCGTGACGTCGATACCTAGCACGATGTCCGACCATACCGCGAAAATCAATACCGCCAAAGTGGCCGGCCGCCGGCCGCTCCGCTTTGCCTCCACCGACGAAGTATTGGCCGAGGTCGAACGGCTCGTCGCGGCCCCGCAAGTTCAGCCGCTGGGCAACTGGTCGCTGGCCCAGGCGATCTCGCATCTGGCCCGGTCGCTGGACAT
>JAIOPX010000190.1 GCA_021413705.1 Planctomycetota bacterium
CGATGAACCGACCGGGGCGCTCGATTCGCGGACCAGCGAAGAGATCTTGCGGCTGTTCGAGGAACTGAATCGGGAGCAAGGGCTGACGATCATCCTCGTGACGCACGAACGGGATGTGGCCGAACATGCCCATGAGATCATTCACATCAAGGACGGGTTGATCGAATCGCGCGAGCCGTCGCCGCGCCATGCAGAACTAGTGGTCGCCGAGGAGGTTCCGTCATGAGAACCACATTTCGCATCATGAAGATGGCGGTGCTGGCCCTGCGGCGCAACATTCTTCGCTCGGCGCTGACGACGTTGGGGATTGTCATCGGCGTAGCGGCGGTGATTGCCATGATGGAGATCGGCCAGGGTTCTTCGCGAGCCGTGCAGAAAACGATCGCCAACATGGGGGCCGACAATCTGCTGATTCAGTCCGGCACGGCTTCCAGTGGCGGCGTGAGTTTTGGCGCCGGCAGCGTGCTGACGCTCACGCCGACCGACGCCGAGGCGATCGAGCGGGAATGTCCCGCCGTAGCCTGTGTGGCGCCGGTTGTTCGAGTTCGCACGCAAGTGATCTTTGGCAATCGCAACTGGGTGCCAGTCTGGATTTATGGCACGACGCCCGGCTTTTTGGATGTGCGGGAATGGCAAATGTCGGAGGGCTCGATGTTCAGCGAGCGCGAGTTGCGCAACGGCAGCAATGTGTGCGTGCTAGGGCAGACGCTGGTCCGCGCGCTGTTTGACAATCGATCCCCGCTGGGAGAAGAGATTCGCATTCGTAACGCGACCTTCCGCGTGGTGGGGGTGTTGGCCCGAAAAGGGGCCAACATGATGGGTATCGACCAAGACGACGTGGTGCTGGCCCCTTGGACCACAATCAAATATCGCGTGGCGGGAGTTTCGGCCAACACGGCCAATCAAAGCGCCGCCGCCGCGCCGACCGGAGCGACCATTTCGACCGCCGCGCCCAACACCCTGGGTCAGCTTTATCCCACCGAAAATTACCAGTCGGAATTGTATCCGCAACCCTCGCCGACGCAGCAGGCCGACGAGCCGCAGCCGGTGCGGTTTAGCAATGTCGATCAGATTCTGGTTCGCGCCCGTTCGACGGCGCAGATCCCCGACGCGATGGAAGAGATGAAGCATCTCTTGAGACAACAACATCGACTGGCGGATTACGAGACCGACGACTTCAACATTCGCGACATGGCCGAGGCCAGCAACGCGTTGGCTTCGACGGCCAAGCTGATGTCTGGGTTGCTGTTGTGCGTGGCCGCGATCTCGCTGCTGGTCGGCGGAGTGGGGATCATGAACATCATGCTGGTTTCGGTTACCGAGCGGACCAGAGAGATCGGCCTCCGCATGGCCGTGGGAGCGCGTGCGAAAGACATTCTGCGGCAGTTCCTCGGCGAGGCGATTGTGCTCTGTCTGCTGGGAGGAATCCTGGGCATCGTTTTTGGGCGAGCCGGCTCATTTGCTGTCCGTGTGCTGGCGGGTTGGCCGACCGAGCTATCGCTGCCGGCGATCGTGGCGGCCGTGGTGGTGGCCGTCGGCACGGGAATCGTGTTCGGCTATTACCCTGCCTGGAAGGCGGCGCATTTGGACCCGATCGAGGCGCTGCGGTATGAGTAGGGGTTAGCTCGCCAGGATTTCCGCCAACTTCTCCGCGATGCGGGCTGCGTCGAGCGGGACTTCTTGCGTGCTACCGTCGCGCAAATCTTTAAGCTGACAGACCCCAGTGGCAAACTCTTGGCTGCCGAGGATCAAGGCGGCGCGGAAGCCGCGGCGGTCGGCGTATTTCAGTTGCTGGCCAAGCTTCTTCGGCTCCGGATAGACTTCGACGCCGACACCCAAGGCCCGCAATTCCCGAGCGAGTTTGAGATAGTCATGCAAACGAGCCGCATCGAAGAAAGGGATGAACAACGGGGCCGGCGTCGCCGTAGTGGGGATGCGGCCTAGTTCCTCCAGTGCGGAGAGGAGCCGATCGAGTCCTAACGAGGCACCGATGCCGGGCAGCTTTTCCTTGGTGTAGAGCTCGGCCAGATTGTCGTAACGGCCGCCCGAACAGACGCTGCCGATGTCGGGCAAAGCGTCGAGAAAGGTTTCGTAAATCACGCCGGTGTAGTAACCCAGGCCGCGGGCGATCGATACGTCGAGCTTGATCCGCTGCGAGGGAACTCCGGCGGCTGTCATGCCGTCAAAGACTTCTCGCAGCCTGGCGACGCCGGCCAGGCCGCGCTCGTTGCCCGCGAGCAACTTGTCGAGTTCGGAGAAAATCGCGTCGGTGTCGCCAGCCAATTCGCTCAGAGCCAGCACGTCGTTGGCCTGCGCGGGTGTCGTGCCGACGGCTTCGATCATTTCGGCCGCTACTTTATCGCGACCGATCTTGCCGAGCTTGTCGAGAGCGCGAAGAATAACCACGGCCTGGTCGCCAAGGCCGAGCTTCTCCAGCAGACCGGTCAGCACCTGGCGGTTGTTGATGCGAATCGTGGCGTCGAGGTTGAGCGTTCGAAACAGGTCGTGAATCACGAGTCCGGTTTCGATGTCGGCGGCCACCGCGGTGGTGCCGATCGTGTCGAAGTCGCACTGCATGAACTCGCGATAGCGGCCGCGCGAGGTGTTCTCGCCGCGCCAGACAGTGCCAATATGGTAGCGCTTAAATGGTGTCCCCAGTTCGCCAATGTGCTGGGCCGCGAACCGGGCCAGCGGCACGGTGAGATCGAACCGCATACCCACGCGGCGACCGCCGGCGTCCTCGAAGCGGTACATCTGCTTGTCGGTTTCATCGCTTCCCTTGCCGAGCAGGATTTCTTCCAGCTCCAGCGCCGGCGTGTCGATCGGCGCGAAGCCGTAGGAGCGATAGACCTCGCGCGCAGTCGCCATCACCTTTTCGCGAGCGATCATGGCCGCCGGCAGAAAATCGCGAAAACCTTTCAGCGTTCGAGGCGTAATGAGCATAGGTCAGAGCAGCGGCAACAGTGGCGGTTTCGGGCTTCGGATGCTTTCACCACGCTTGCGCGGCAGGACGGCTTCGGCATACTCGGCAATCTGGTCGGCGACTTCCCAATAGCGTTCGTAGATCCAGTTGTCTTCGTACTCGCAATCGTCGGTCGTATATTCGCGGCAGATCACCGGTCGCTGGTGATAAATGCCGCAGCGGTGGTTGTCCAGCAAATGGTCGCACTTGTTGTGGACCATCAGATACCAGGAGCCGTCTTCGCAGAAGATGGTGGTTTCACCATGAATCACATACCAGCGAATGTAGTCAAAGTCCTGTTGTGCCTCCGGAGTCTCGATCGGCAAAGCGAAATACCGGCAACACTTGGCCGTGCAGTGATCGCACAACACCGCTCCGGGGGCCAGATCCTCGCGTGCAGGTTTTGTTACCGTGACCGTCGCCATACCATGCTCCGTAAGCGCCTTGGGAAGAGAGCCAAGATAGCAAACTGAGAGGCAGTTGGCCAGTGAAGCCCGTCTTCCAACCCACCGGCCTCTGGCTGCGCAGACATGTCGGTGCATACACTAACTCGCTGAAGTCAATTTAAGGTCGGAGTCACACCATGAAACCCATCCTCGCCCTGCGCCATGTCGAACATGAAGGACTCGGATCGCTGGCCGATGCCTTCGCCCAGGCGAACCTCGACTGCCAATACCTCGACATATTCGCCAGCTCCACCGGCCCGGCGGCTTTCGACCCCGCTGACTGCTGCGGCCTGGTCGTTCTCGGCGGGCCGATGAATGTGGACGAGATCGATCGCTACCCGTTCTTGGTCCAGGAGCGGCGGTGGATCCGCGCAGCGCTCGATGCCGACTTGCCGGTGCTAGGCATCTGTCTCGGCAGCCAGCTTCTGGCCAGCACGCTGGGGGCCGAAGTGCGGCCGCGGCCGGTCAAAGAGATTGGCTGGTATGAAATCGAAACCACCTCGGCAGCGGCCGACGATCGGCTGTTTCGCCATGTCGGCCAGCGGCCCACGGTGTTCCAATGGCATGGCGACGGCTTTGCCCTGCCGGACGGAGCGGTGCCTCTTGCCGGCAGCGAACTCTGCCCCCGCCAGGCGTTTCGCTACGGACGGGCGGCATATGCGTTGCAATTCCACCTCGAAGTGACCGCCGGGATGATCGATCGCTGGCTGACTGAGCCGGGCAACTGTGCCGAACTTTGCGGTGCGCCCTATATTAAGGAGGCCGAAATCCGCCGCCGCACACCCAGCGAACTGCCGCGGATGGAAGCGATCGGAGCGAAAGTATTCAGCGAGTTCGCAGCATTGTGCCGAGAGCGGATCGAAGCGAAGGATTGAACCACAGAGTCACCGAGGGCACAGAGATAGGGAAGAAGGAACACGCAAGTACCCTCCTTTCTCACCCCTGGCCCCTAACCCCTGACCCCTAATTACATGCACGTCGTCATCACTGCCGTTGGTCCTGACAATCGCGGTCTGGCCGATCCGATCATTCACTATGTGACCGGCCAGGGCGCCAATATTGCCGAAATCCAGATGTACGATCACGACGAGGCGAGCGTGTTCGCCATGTTGATTCGGATCCATCTGGCACGCGAGCAGTTCGAGCCCACCAAGAAGGCGCTCGAAGAAATCGGCCGGCTCAAGAAGCTGGCCGTGCGCGTCTGGTCTCCCGACGAACGGCGCGAGCGGCCACGGCTGGCGATCTGCACCACCTATCGCCCCGAGCCGGCACTGGCCCTGCTGCGGGCGATTCGCGACAAGCAAGTTGCCGCGGAGCCGGCCGTGATCATCGGCAACCGCCCCAACTGTCGCGGGCTGGCCGAGCAGTTTGGCGTGGACTGGCACGAAGTGGGAGACACCGCCGGCAAAGCGGACGACGCGCGGCTGATCGACATCTGCGACGAGTATCAAGTGGATTATTTGATCCTCGCCCGCTACATGCGCATCCTGCCGCCGGAAAGCTGCTGGAAATATGCCGGCGGCCGGATCATCAACCTGCACCACGGCCTGCTCCCCAGCTTCCCCGGCATGCGTCCCTACCACGCGGCCTACGCCAGCCACATGCTCACTTACGGCGCCACCTGTCACTTCATCGTCCCGGAACTCGACGCGGGTAACCAGATCATTTATCAATCGACCTTCACGGTGCCCCCGGGAAGCCGGATCGAAGAGATCATCCGCCAGGGTCAACAAGACAACGAGCCCCATTGTCTGGTCGAAGGCGTCCGCCGAGTCACCAGCGGCGAAGTGCAGTTGCATTTTCATAGAGTTGTGGCGCGGAAGTAACGCAACGCTCCCCTTCCTTTCAGGGAGGTGTCGGGGGAGTGTCACACACGTCAGCGATCGCCGCAGGATCGTGATCTAACCCATGAGTTACGAAGAAGACAAAACCGACGACCGCGATGATGACTTCGATGATGATGACTTCGATGACGATGAATTCGAAGAAGGTAGCGGCGACGATGACGACTCCTTCGACACGGTCCCCTGCCCGTATTGCCGCCAGCCGATCCACGAGGACGCGGTTCGCTGCCCCCACTGCGAAAACTACATCTCAACAGTCGATGCGCCGAGGTTTACCTTCCGCCCCTGGTGGATCATTCTTGGCGTCGTGGTGTGTCTGGCGATTGTCTACGTCTGGGTGACGGGGGGTTGGTAGACGGGCTGGGAAGCCCATCCTGCTTTCACAACCCAAACGGCTCCCCGTCCAGTTTCCACTCCGGCTTGATCGGCACGCCGAGATACTTCAGTGCCGTCGGTGTTACTGCCACAATGCCCGGGCCGGGTGTGACGACACCTTTCTTCACGCCGGGGCCGCTGACAATCAAAAACGTCTTCCGCTCCTCGGGCGATTGGCCGCCGTGCCCCTTGTTCAGTCCGCCGTGATCGGTCACGCAGATGACCAGCCATTGTTCGTTCACGTAATTCTTGCGACTCTTCACCGCGGCCAGCGCCTCGCCCACATGCTGGTCCGCCTTCTCGACCGCTTCCTGATAACTGGGCAACCGCGGGGCAAAACCTTGGCCGTGGCCGGAGTGATCCACTTCGTCCAGATGGATGAACACGGCCGTGGGATCTTTCTCCTGAAGATACTTGGTCAGCAGCTCGGTTACACTCTTGTCGCCGGCCGGGCCGTTGATTTTGTAATCGGCCTCCGGCACCATCGGCTGGTTGTTGATCCAGATCCAATTGCAGATCGACGCGCACTGGGCCTGCGGCTGCACCTCTTTAATCCGCGCAAAGAGCGACGGATAGTTCTTGGAGTCAGCCGGCTGTGGACGCCCCTTCTTCATCCGGTTGGCCTTGTGCTTGTTCGCCCAGACGCCGCGCAGGATGCTGTTCCAACTGGCGAGGCTGGCCGTATTTTGCTCCGAGGGAGTTCCCTGCACGCCGCCAGCAAAACCATCCCATGTGACCGCCCCGTCCTCCGCCAGCTTCTTGAGGTTCGGCGCCTTCGATGCCAAGATCGCATCCGGCATGCAGCCGTCGATGCCGATGATCAACACATGCTTGCTCGGCTCGGCGGCCGCAATATCGATCGGCGCGGCCAGCGCCAGCAGCATTTGCAAAACGGCCACTACGCCCATCAAACCGAACGCGCGAAAGGATGGCGAGATCTTCACGTACTGTCTCTCCGTTGTTGAATTGTCTAAGGAATCGGTTCCAACGGCGGAGCAGGGGGGACTGCCGCCGGCGCGGGTACAACGGCTGGCGGCGCTGCGGGCGCAACTGCAGGTGCAGGCTTCGCCGCTGCCGCCGCCCCATTCGCATACGCAATCTTTCCTTCATCCAGCCGCTTCTGCCAGCGAATGATCGACGGCTTGCGCTTCGACGCATTGTATTCCGGCCGATAATAGAGACCCATGCCCGTGATTTCCTGCAAGTTCATGAAGCTCAATACGCGGAAATCGAGATCCTCGTGATCCAGCGTGTCCACCAATCGCCGAGCGTCTCCATTTTTCAATCCTGCCGGCGTGTGGCCCCACAACATCCGGTAGAGATCAGGAGCTTTCTCACGGCGGCGTTGCACAAAGGCCTCCCGCACCGCGGCCGCAGTCTGCGGATCGCGGGCAATGGCGGCCTGCAACTCGGAGACGAGCATCGCCCAGCCGGCGCGCTGATCCTCGTCCGAAAGACCCGCCACCAGCGGATCGAACAAGCCCACATAGGCGCTGCTGCGCGCGGCCAAACTGCGGACCTCAATTCGCGGTTGCGACTGCAACTCTTTCAGACTCAGATTGATGCTCCGGTCGGGCGGCATCCCTTCGTGAATCCGCTGAGCCGCTCGGGCGTCGAGCGCTGAAACCTGCGAGGCCGAAATCCAGGCCGGGATCGGACCAGGGCTGGGTTGCGCCGCCCCGTCGGTAAGAATCAAATGCTGCGGCGCGGCCAACACAATCGGCGCGCCGCCTGAAGCCCAATCGACTTTGCCGCTGCTGGCGTACAGATCGACATGACGAACCGAGGCAACTTTTTCAGGATCCGTGCCGGGCGGATGTATCAACTTCACTTGTAGCCCGACCGTCGCGTCTGCATCGTGGAACGTGACCGTCCCCTCGCCGGCGCCGGTGTTGATGTGCAAACGCGTGTTCGGCTGCCCCAACGAACGAACCACCAGACGGCCATAGGCCACCGCCACATGCGGCACGCCGTCGGTTCCCGTGGCCCCCAACTGCAATTCCGTCGGACCATCGAGCTGCAGCGAAACGCCTCCCACATTGATCAACGGACGAAACGCCGGCAGCACCAACAGTCGATCCCCCACAAACACCGGCGCCGAAGCAGGCAGCCGCTCCCAGCGATCTCCTTGCTGCTTCGCTCGCAACAGGATCTGATCCTGAGACAAAATGCGACCGATGGCCACCGGCGCGGCGGCTTCCGGCCCT
>JAIOPX010000191.1 GCA_021413705.1 Planctomycetota bacterium
TTCCCCCTGCCGTTGCGGATGCCGAAACCTTGCCAGAACGGCGGCATTCTTGAAAATCATCGCCGCGTTGGCCGTGAACACCAGGTCGGGTAGCCCCGCCACCGCTGGCATCAACTCGATTCGGGCTTCGCAACGTTCCAATAGTTCGCGTAATTCCGCCCACTGTTGCCTAGCCACGGACGGATCCACTTGGCGTTTCTTATCCATCCAAGGATTGATTTCATATTCAATCCCATAGTGGTCTGGCGGGCACATGAGGATGCGAGGTTGCATGGGAGGAGGCCGTCGAACGCGTAGGTCAGGCTATTGCCTGACGATTGCGGGAAATTGAGACCAATCCGTTCGCATATCACATAGGGGGACAGTCCCCATCACTTTTTCTCTAGCGCCTCTATCTCTTGCGTCAGGATTCTCAAAAACGGTTCGACATCAGTCACCAGTCCCACGGTTTGAAACGAACCCCGATCGCTCAGCTTGATCACGGTGGAGGGATTGATATCGACGCAGACGACTTTCACCCAGGCCGGCAACAGATTGCCTACTGCGATCGAATGGAGCGTGGTGGCAATCATCAGGCAAAACGTGATGTCATGTACGCGGGCTCGCATTTGCCGCTGTGCGTCGATTACGTCCGTGATAACCTCCGGCAGGGGACCGTCGTCGCGGATGCTTCCGGCCAGCAGGAAATCAACATTATTGCCGATGCATTCATACATAATCCCGGATTTGAGCGCGCCGCTCTCCACACCCTGGCGGATGCCTCCCCAGCGGCGGACCCGGTTGATCGCTCTCAAGTGATGCTCGTGCCCTGCTTCAGCCAGATCGCCGCGTTCGACGTGTACGCCGAGGCTGGTTCCAAACAGAGCCTGCTCGATGTCGTGCGTGGCCAGTGCGTTGCCGGCGAACAGTTGATTCACGTATCCTTTGCGCAATAGCGCCGAGAGATGTTCGACGCTGCCGGTGTGAATGATGGCTGGTCCCCCGACGATGAGGATTTTCCCTCCTTCCTGCCGGGTGCGGAACATTTCCCGGGCGATCTCGCGCACGGCTGCTCCTTTGGGCTTCTCCGTGGAGACGCTGCTCGACATGAACTCGAACACCTGACCCTGGTTCGCCCGCTGTTGCGGAAACACGCGGACGCCGGCGTGCCCCACGACAATAGGCATGCCCACCGCCACATCGAGCATGGCGACGCATCGCGCGCGCTTTGACTTGGCATCCACCGTAATTCCGCAGTCCATCTCCTGGTTGTCCACCGCCACCCAATGCCCATCCAGGCGAACCTCGGTTCGCTGATTGGTCGTGCTGTAAAATCCTTCGGGAAAAGCGGTCGGCAGGTCGGCGGCTACGAGTCGGCAATCGTGGGCTTGCGTGGCGACTGCGCCATGGTCGGCAATCTGCGCCAGGATGTCGTTGAGCCCCTGCTCGGTATCGGCCGAGACTTCGATCACGGCCAGACTGGGATCGTGACGCTCCTGGCCGACGGTCATATTCTTGATGCGAAACCGGCCGCCCCGGCTGGTGATGCTGTCGAGCACTTTGGGCAACAGGAGGCTATCAATAATGTGCCCCTCGATCTGCACTTCCTCGACGAATGGGCCATCTGTGGCGCGTGCTGAGTCAGGCTTCATCGCTCTATCCCCTGAGGATTAGCCGCCGGGCGCTAGCCCCCGGTCCTTGCCGCATGAACCGGGGGCTAGCGCCCTGCGGCTGATATGCGTAATGCGTTGTTAATCCAAATACAGCATACCAATGGCTGCAAATTGCCATAACCCGAGGCTTTGCCAGCCCGTCTTCCGCGCCGCCGGCTATCCTAATATACTATGCATAGGCGTGTCCGCGGGGCGATCGACCTGCGTATTCGACGCGCGATGGATCCCAATAGCCCGTCGGCGCTTCCTCACGAAGCGCCCCACAACACAACACGGTAGCCGATGTCTGATTCTACGAAGAAGAGCGCCTGGGAATCCCTGGCCTCGGAACTTGGCGTTTCCCATGCGGCCGTGCCGCCACCCCCTCCTCCCGCTCCTGCTCCACCACGGGCTCCCGAACCATCGAGCGGGACACCATCGACGGTGTCGATGCGGCCGGCTCCGAAAGCGAGCTGGCAGAATTTGGCGGAATTTTTTGGAATAGCCAGCGCACCGGCCGGGGCGCCGCCGGCACAGAGATCGCCGCAGCCCTCTCCGCCACCCGCGCCCGCCCCAACACCGACTCCAGCCCCGGCGCAGTCGTCCTATTCAACGCCGACGCCGATCCGCGACGAGCCCCTGCTGCTTACTCCCCTGGCGGCCGATACCTACAAGTTTGAAGTGGTCGAGGAAACCGAGATCGAGTTCGATACTTTTGCCCGCGGCGATGCCGAACCGGAAGAGCCATCGGATGCCCGTCGCGAATCGGGTTCCGACGATTCGACTGAGCCGGGCGGCCAGCGGAAACGCAGACGCAGACGGCGCCGCCGACGCGGAGGTCGATCCGAATCGGCAGCTCCAGGTGGCGCTCGAGACCAGGGAGACGAGCCGAACGGACGTGGGGTAGCTCGACCGATGGAAAGTCGCTCCTCGTATGACGACGACGAACCGGTGGAAGCGGAGTTGGTCCATGACGTCGATCCTCAGCACCACGATCAGCCACTCTCTGAAGAAGAACTGGATGCCATCGAGGAAGCTGCTCGGCGGGAGGACTTGGGATTGCCTCCGCTGAGCAATCCCCTCAGCAATCGGCCGTCGGAACCGCGGCGAGGGGGCCGTCGCCGTCGTCGCGGCCGCCGTGGCGGAAGTGACCGAGATCAGAATCGACGAAGCGAAGCGCCGCCGCGCACCCCTATGCCCGATGGCGTGGCGCACGGCGATGAATATGACATTCTCGATGATTCCGCTGAACTGCCATCGTTCGGCGATCGACCGTATGGCACGGATCAACTCAGCGACCACGGCGATCACGCCGACGACGAGCACGACCACCTGGATGCTGACGGAGACAGTGGCGAAGGAGACGGTGCCGAAGGAGAAGCTGGCGAGCCGCTGGAATCACTCCACCGCAATATCCACACCTGGGAGCAGACGGTCGGCACGATCATTGCCAAGAACATGGAAAGCCGCGCCCGATCTCCGGGCAATCCGAATCAACGTGGCCGAGGCGGACGTGGCGGACGCCCCCGAGGAAGAGGCGGACGCGGGCGAAGTGGCGGCGGTGGTGGAGGCGGCGGCGGAAGATAGGCTTGTGCCACTGCTTGAAAGACGCCAGCTATTGTCAATTGCCACAGCTCAGCATGATGCGTCTGCCAAGCAGTGCGGATTGGGGGAGCTAAGAAGCACAGCTTAACGGCCTCTTTTTCCGTTGCCTGAAGCAAGATACTGTTGGTGGCGGCCGTCAAGCAGTGGCACATTCAACCAAAGGCACCGTGCCTTCAATCGCGCCCACGATGCAGATAACGATCGATTGCCACGGCGCCCACAATGATGGAGCCGATGATAATCTTCTGCACCGGATCGCTCACCTTGGCGTAGACGCATCCGCTGGTGAGCGTCGTCATAGTTAAGGCGCCAATGATGGAGCCCAGCACGCTGCCCCGTCCGCCGCTGAGGCTGCCGCCGCCGATGACAACCGCCGCGATGATCTTCAGTTCCAGCCCCATACCGCTGGTCGGGTTTCCCTGCTTGTAAGCGTCGTTGAAATCGAAGACGCCGCCGATCGCCATGAACAATCCGCCGATGGCGTAGATCGAAACTTTCATCAAATTGACATTGATGCCACAGAGCCGGGACGTGGCCTCGTTGGAGCCCAGCGCGTAAACGTAACGGCCGAACACTGTGTAGCGAAGAATCGCCGCCACCACGATCCCCAGTCCCACCACAATCCACACGCCCGTGCAGACCAATCGCCAGCTTCCTGACTGAGGAGCATTCAACAACGTGGAGAGCCAGTCTGGAGCGTTGGGCGCTTGGACCTTCGTTTGATTGGCTATTCGCTCCGCCAGGCCACGGTAGGCCAACATCGTGCCCAAGGTCACAATGAACGGAACCAATTGCAAGCGAGTTATCAACAGGCCGTTGGCGGCGCCGGCGGCAGTGCCGGTTGCCAGCGCGATCAGCAGTGCTATGATCGGCGAGATCCCGGCATTGATTGACACGGCCAGCACGACAGCGGCCAGAGCCAAAATGGAGCCCACGGAAAGATCGATCCCTCCGCCGATGATAATCACGGTCATGCCGATCGCACCCACCCCCACGATCGCCGTCTGCTTGGCGATCAGCGACATCCGAAACGGCGTGAGAAACCAATCACCAGGCATCCCCAACTGCATCCACTCTGGCAAGAACCGATGGATGTGAGGATAGCCAACCGGATAGATTAGGCCAAATAGCAACCCGACAATCAGCAAGCCGATGAACGGCGCGACGACCGACCACGCGATCTGAACCCAATTCGGTCCCATCGTCAAATCGCGGCCCGGTGCGAGATTCGGTACGTTGCTATTCGGAGAACTCATGCCGCAATCTCCCTGCCTGTCGCCACATGCATAATGTCCTCTTCCGTCCAGTTCTTGGCCTCGCGCACCTCGCGCAACCGGCCGCGACACATCACGCCGATCCGATCGCACACATTGACCAATTCCGGCAGGTAGGAGCTGACCATGATAATCGACTTGTTCTGTGCCGCCAGTTCACCTATCAAGCGATAGATCTGCGCTTTGGTGCCAATATCGATTCCGCGCGTCGGTTCGTCGAGCAACAGCAACTGTGCCTGCTGGTGCAACAGCCGGGCGATCGCGATCTTCTGCTGGTTTCCTCCAGAGAGTTCGCCGATGGCTTGCCTGGGACCGGCAGCTTTGCATTGGATTTTTTTCATCCACTCGCGGGCAGCGGCTTCGCGACGGCGTAGATTGAGCCAGCCCCAATAGCCATAGGGGCTCAGCCGGGTGAAAGTCAGGTTGTCCACAATGGACATTTCCAAGGCCAGCCCCTCTTCCTTGCGGTCCTCACTCACGAAGCCCAGCCCGCGCTGAATGCTCTGCCTCGGTCTCTGATTTAATGGCCCCACGGCAGTTACCTGCACACTCCCGTGGCGCACCTGATCCAATCCATAGATGCAACGGACTAATTCACTCCGTCCGGCGCCCACGAGTCCTGCCAGGCCAAATATCTCGCCGCGCCGCAAAGTAAAGTCCACGTCCGTGGGAGATCGCTCGCCGGATAGCCCGCGCACTTCGAGTAGCGGCTCGCCTGGCGTATGAGGCACATGGGGAAACAGATCGCTCAGTTCGCGGCCCACCATCTTGTGGACAATCTCATCGAGTGTCACTTCCGCCATGCGGCCGTTGCCCACAACCTCGCCATCGCGAATGACGGTATAACGGTCGGCGATCTGAGCCACTTCATCCAGAAAATGGCTGATGTAAATAATCCCTAGCCCTTCGCTCCGCAGCCCTCGAATGACTTGGAACAAATGGGCCGTATCCTCCTCCGTCAGAGAACTGGTCGGCTCGTCGAAGATCAAGACCTTGGCGTTGGAAGCCAGCGCCCGGGCAATCTCGACGAGTTGCTGCTTGGCAATCGGCAAGTCTCCCACGGGCGTATCCAGCGGCAGATGGCTTTGCGAAAGTTTGGCCAGCGCCTCGCGGGCGATGGTTTTATGTTGCGAGCGCTGAACCCAGCCGCCAAGCGAGCGTTCTCGACCGAGCATGATGTTGGCCTCCACGCTCAAATGGGGCGCCAAGTTCAACTCCTGATAGATCATGGCCACGCCCGCCTCGCGGCCATCGACGGGCCGAGTCGGACGGTAGGGTTGCCCCTCGACCGACATCGAGCCGCCGTCGGCCTGATACACGCCGCTGAGAATTTTCATCAACGTCGATTTGCCGGCGCCATTCTCCCCGATGAGCGCAAGCACTTCGCCCCGACCAACTTCGAGCGATACATTGCGCAGCGCCTGAGTGGCTCCAAAACGCTTGGAGACACCCGACATTGTCATCAGCGTGCCGGACATGCGGAGGGGATCGAACAAAGTAGGCCTCGCCTGCCGGGCGTGGCCTGGGTATCAGAAAAAATTTGCGCTGCTCAACGATCCTTTTGGGTGCGTGAAGCGACAACTGCTACCCAGGCACCCTCCGGCAGAAGGAGCCTACTTGAAACGCAACTACTTGGCTTGCACCGGTCGCAAGAGTTGCTGGATTTCCGGTTTCTTGAGATTATCTTGCCTGGCCTCCGCACCGGCCACAGGGATATTGTCTTTGACTTTCTTACCTTGCAGGTGATGGACCATCGTTTCGACAGCCATCCCCCCCATCGTGACAGGATCTTGCAGGACCACGGCTTCCATTTGACCTTTCTCCAGCGCATCGGCAATGTTCGTGCCCGAATCGAAGCCGACAAACTTGACCTTCTTCAATACGTCGGGAAACGACTGGATCAGAGCGGTAAGCATCCCGGAAGTCGTAGGTTGATTGGAACAAAAAATTCCGTTGACCTTGTCTTTGTTGTCCTGGAGCAGATTTTCGGAAAGCTCCTTCGCGCCGCTCTCCGAAGCACCAGCCTCCTTATTATCCACCAGCATCTTGATATTCGGATGCTTCTTGATCTCGTCCAGAAAGCCTTGCTCGCGCGCGTCCGTGCTGGCCGAGCCTCTCATGTAACGCAGCAGAATAACATTTCCTTTGTCACCCATGGCCTTGGCCAACAGTTCGGCCCCCTTCTGGCCTCCTTGATAATTGTCGGTAGCCACAAAACTCACGACGCCTTTCAAGTCCTTCAGCCCGGAGTCGAAAATCACAACGGGAATTTTCTCGGCAATCGCCGCGTCCACGGGTTTACGGAGCGCCACAGCATCGGTCGGCGCAAGGCAGATGCCGTCATAGTGATCGGCGATGAAGTTTTCGACGATATTGGCTTGCTCGTTGATGTTGTTCTCTTCGCTCGGCCCCTTGAACGTGACTTCGATTTCAACATCCTCCGTGCTCAGTTCCTTCCCCTTCTGCAACGCACCCGCGCGAACGGACTTCCAGAATTCGTGAGCCTCACCCTTGGGAATCACGGCAATCCGCAATTTCTTCTTTTTCGTGGGTTTCTCCGTAGCCGCTCCCGTCCCTTGAACGGGGGCGGTGGGCTTTACGGGCGGAGCCGGGTCGCAGCCCGTAAGCGCGCAGAGCAGGAAAGACAACGATACGCCGAGCGCCAATCGTGTTTTCATCGCCAAGGTCTCGCCATGTATCAGTAGAGGAAAGCCGCCGATGTGGAAACCGCAATTCGGCGGTCCTGGGGCGGCATGAAGAAATTCGCCATTCGCCAGAATAGCCGCCCACCCGGCCACAGACAAGCGGCTGACCCGTGGGGTTGTAGGGTATGCGCAGCATACCAATGCCTGACGACAAAATAGCCTCAGGCCCGCACCAAAAGTCTACGGCGTTTTCGGTACCCCAGGCCCTGGTACGCTGCGCTTCCCAACCGCGCCAATTGCGGCTTTTCGCCCGGTCAAATACAGTGGATTAAACCCCAAAACACTCTGCGACACGCCCTATGACCGGCGAATTTCGACGTGAATACCTGTTACGGCTGCCGCTGCCGCTAGCGCAGCTCTATGGTCGGGCACACAACGCTCCCGCCGCCCGCGCACGCCACGACAATACGTTCTACCTGTTCGAAGCGCTGATCAAGCTGGCGGCCTGCCCGCTGATCGCCTCCTACCTGCGCCAAGTCGAACAAGGCGAACCCCGATCGCCGGCCATCGATCGGCTGCTGGCGCAGCTTGTCCTGCCGTCGCTCGGCCAATGGGTGGCCATCCTTCGTGCCTTAGCCAAACACATCGGCCAGCGGCCCGACGCCGCCAGCCATCCGCTGGGGCATGTTTGGCGACAGCTCGACACCTCGCGCCGCGATTGTCCCGGCATCCTGGCCCTCTTCCGCCGGATCAAAAACGGCCCCGACGGCCAAGCCGGTGGCGATCAAAGCTGCTCCCTGATGGAAGTGATCGACGCCCTGGTGTTGTATCGCAACACAGTCTTCGGCCACGGGGCAGGGCGGTGCGACTCCTTCTACGAGCAAGAGATGGGGCCGTTGCTCGCCCCAGCAGCCAGCGAGTTCCTCGGCGAGGGCATCTTCGACATGCTCGGCCCCCGCGGAACACGGCTGGTCTACATCAATGAAATCCGCCTCCTCGACGACCGGCAGATCGAAGCCTCCCTCTCCGACCTCGTGGGACTCGAAGCGGAACGCATGTCGCCGCTGACCCTGTCCGCGGCTGACAACAGTGATCTATCCCCCAATTGCATCGCGCTGCTCTGGCCAGGGCAGAAAAGCCTGCTGCGGCTCGACCCGCTGCTGATCTTTCGCGGCAGCGCCGTCACCGACGAAGTGTTGTTTCTCAACCGCGATCGCAATGGCCAACAGGTGGAGTACCTCAGCTACACTACCGGCCAGATCGACCGCGACCGCTCCTTGGCCCCGGCCATGGCCCGGCTAATGGGCCGCATCACCGGCCGCGAGATCCAGGAACAAGAACTCGCCGCTTTTGCCAAACAAAGCATCTCCGATACAACGTCCGTCGAATCGTTTTTTGAAACGACCTCGCGCCGGCGCACCATGGGGGACTACGAGATCCTGGCCGAAGTTGGCCGCGGCGGCATGGGTGTGGTCTACCTGGCTCGCCAGTTGTCGCTCGGCCGGTTGGTGGCGCTCAAGATGCTCCCCGCCGATCTCGCCGGCGATGAGTCGGCACTCTCCCGCTTCCGACGCGAGATGCGAGCCCTGGGTCGCTGCGAGCATCCCAACATCGTCAAAGTGCTGGCCAGCGGCACGTTGCCCGACGGACAGTTGTACTATGCGATGGAATATATCCCGGGCGCCGACCTGGAAATGGTCTGGCGGGAATTGGCCGGACCGAATCGCCTGGGCGCCGCTTCCACACTAGGTGGAACCACCTGGGGCCGCGCCGTCCTCTCCGCCAGCCAGAAGCAGCGCGATCAGGCCGAGCGGCGGGCCGCCGGCGAACCCACGGTCGGGGCCGTCATCGCTAGCGCCGACACGCAAGCCGGCGACTCATCAAGCACGGCCAGCTTCGCCGCAACGCCCCCCAGCACGTTCACCCCCGAGCCGCTGCCGTTGCCCCCATTGCCTCCCTTGCCGGAGATCGAAGACGATCCGCGCGGCTTCTTCCGCCGCGTGGCCGCACTGGTGCGAGATGCGGCAGCCGCCGTGCAAGCCGTTCACGACCAGAACATCGTCCATCGCGATATCAAGCCGGCCAACCTGTTGCTCACACCCGACGGATCGCGGATCGTGCTGATGGACTTCGGCCTGGCCAAAGGGCAGGGGCTGACGCGCACCGCCAGCCGAACCGGCGGCTTCCTCGGAACACTCCGCTACGCCGCGCCCGAGCAACTGGCCGCCGCCAAGATAACCGTCGGTCCCCAGGCCGACGTGCGGGCGCTGGGCGTCACGCTCTGGGAATTGCTCAGCCGCCAGCGTCTGTTCGGCGATGCCGACGACGAAAACCAAATGGCCTCCTGGGTGCTGACTCGCGATCTGCCGCCGCTGCGTAAAGTGGACAACTCAATCGATCCCGATCTGGAAGCCATCGTCGCCCGGGCCACGGAGCGGGAAGTCGATCGACGAATCCAAACGGCTCGTGAGCTGGGCGACTACTTGCAGATGTATCTGGATGGCAAGCCGCTGCCGATCCGCCGCCCTGGCACGACCGAAGTGCTGGGGCGTTGGGTGCGCGAGCACAAAGCGCTCGTGGGAACCGCCACCGCCGCCGCCGCCAGCATCGTGCTGGTCGGCGTGATCGCCTTCTTGTTCGTGCTGGGTGCATGGAAGCGCGAGCAGTCGGCCAATGCCCAACTGACCAATACCAACCAGCAACTCGAAGACTCCAAGACAACTCTTGTCAAAGCCAACACTTCGCTGGAAACGGCGCTCAAGGAAGTCGCGGCGGCCAACACTCAAAAAGACGAAGCGCTCACCAGCGAGAAAAAAGCCCGGCTCGACGCGCAGCGCAATGAGCAACAGGCCGTCACCAGCCGGAAAATTGCCGAAGAGCGCGAAGGTGAGGCCCGACAAAGTCTGTATGCATCCCGCATGTTGATGACGCACCAGTCGCTGGCCGCCGATGAACTGGCCAGGGCGATGGAACAGCTCGACATTCGCAAGTGGGCCGCCGACAGCAGTCAATTTACCAAATTGCGCGGCTGGGAATGGTCGTATCTCGATGGCCTGGTCCGCGCACGCACCACTAATCTCGCCGCTCCCGGCAGCGCCGTGTGGACTGTCGATTGGTCCGGCAATGGAAAATGGATCGCCTCGGGCGACAACGCAGGCAAGGTTCTCGTCTACAACGCAGACCGAAATCAGGTGGCCGATATCTGGAACAATCGCCGCAGTTGGACGCTGGGATTAGGACTGAAATACGAGGATAAAAAACTCAGGGTCGTCAAAGTCTTTGTGACCGGCTTCGAGGCGCGCTCGCTCCCTCCCGAGGGAAGCACGATCGTGGCCTGGTCCGACACTTCTGGACGCATGGTGGAACTCGATAGCTTGGATCCGGCCGGCATCCAAAAGATGTATCGCGAATCGATCGGCAAGCCTTGGATCATCAAGGTACTCCTCCCTAACCAGGAGCAACGAACTTTCACCGTCCAGTGGAAAAGCAATCCACCGCTGCAACATTCCAATCGAGTCACGGCGGTCGCCTTCAGCCACAACAGCCGCTGGCTGGCCACCGCATCTTGGGATGATTCCGTCCTGGTTTGGGATATGGAAGACCTGCGATTTCCCACGCAATTCTCCGGCTTCGGCGACGGCGCCTATGGCCTGGCCTTCAGCCCCAACGACGAACTGCTGGCCGTGGGGGGCTCGGATGACAACATCCATGTGCTGCACTTGGAGCGCCGCACCCGGAACAAACTCCCAGGACACACCGGGATCGTCAACACTCTTTCTTTCAGCAGCGACGGCAAGCAACTGGCGTCCGGGGGCCGCGATGGAACGCTGCGCCTCTGGAGCCTGGAAAACTGGACCTTGGAAAAAACGCTCACCAACCGCCCCGACCCGTTCGGCCTGGTTACCTACCTGCCCGACGGAAAGACGCTCCTGGGCATGACTGTCACCGGCAAGATAACAACCTGGGAGATGCCCTCCCGAAAAGTGATCTACAACGACGAACCGATCGCCAACGGAGCCAGTTGCCTGGCCTTCAATCGGAAGGGAGATGTGGCCGTCTGCGGCGTTTTCGACGGCAATCTTTCCCGCCTGGCATGTACTGCCGGCGTGTTCTCCGAAAAAGAAAAGTTCCACATGCATTCCGCCTGGGTACGCTCCGTGGCGCTGAGTCCCGATGGCCGCTATTCGGTTTCGGCCGCCTCGGACGACACGCTTCGCGTTTCCGATCTCAAGCTGTCGGCCCGCAGCGAAGATCAGCTCTGCCGTCGCTTCGATTCGGGAACACGCAGCGGCATCCAAATGACTTTCACTCCAGACCAGCGTCAACTCATGATTGGCAGTGGTATTCGGCTTTCCTACTTCGATGCCGCCACGGGAAGGCCGCTCGCCGGACCTGGCGGACTCATCAAAGAATTCGCCGGATACATGCGCAACGTCGCGCTCTCCAGGGACACCACTCAAGCCGCCTTCGGCTTGCGCGATGGCTCGTTGCGCGTCGTTTCCACGGTCAACGGCCGGCTGATCCGGCATCTTCCCACCGATCCTCGGCACCGTCATCGGGCCGGCATCGGCATGCTCGCCTTCAGCCCCAACGGCCGGCTCCTGGCTTCAGCCGATCGGGAGCGCATGGTGTCCGTCTGGGATCTCCAAACCGGGCAGCTCCTCTATAAATTGGAGTGCAACGGCGGCAGAACCCGGTCGGCGCTGTTTTTCAGTCCTGATAACCGGCTGTTGGTGACCGGCTTTGGTTCGTCAGGGATGCAAATCTGGGACGTGGAAACTTCCGAACTGCTGACGGAACTTACCGAAGACCGGCCGTATCGAGCAACTTTCGATCCCAGCGCAGAGCGGCTGTATGTCGGCGGCTTTCATTCGGTGATCACCGTTTGGGATATGAAAACTTATCAACCTATCCAACGCCTCCAGGGCCATCGCGGCCCCATCACCGACGTCGAGTTCAACGCCGACGGCACTCGATTGGCTTCGGCCGGTGGCGATGGGATGATCATTCTCTGGGAGCCGCAAACCGGCCAGCAGGTGCTGCAACTCGGGCGGATGGAAGGCTTGATCGCCGGACTGGCCTTTCGACCTGACGGGCGCGGCTTGGCCGCCTTGGACACGCTGAGCCCCTACTTCTATCTCTGGGACGCCCCGGAACTCAGCCCCGATCCTCGGCACCGCGAAGATTGGTTTGCCTT
>JAIOPX010000268.1 GCA_021413705.1 Planctomycetota bacterium
CGAATCGTTGCGCCGATTCCGGGCAAGAACACCGTCGGCATCGAAGTGCCCAACACGTTGCGGCAGCTTGTGCGTCTCCGCGAAGTGATGGAAGAGGACATGGCCAAGACACGGAAGATGAAAGTGCCCATCTTCCTCGGCAAGGACGTCGCCGGCAATCCGCTGACGGTCGATCTGGCGTCGTTGCCCCACTTGCTGATCGCCGGCCGCACCGGTACCGGCAAGAGCGTTTGCCTCAACTCGATCATCGTATCGATGATCATGACCCGGCGGCCGGACGAAGTGCGGATGTTGATGATCGACCCCAAGATGGTCGAACTGAGTCCGTACAAGAGTCTGCCCCACCTGATGCACCCTGTCGTGACCGACATGAAGAAGGCCGAGGCGATCCTCGGCTGGACCGTGGAGAAGATGGAAGAGCGCTATGCCCTGCTCGCCCGGGCAGGCGTGCGGCACATCAGCGTCTACAACCAGCTTGGCGAAGAGGAGTTGATGGAGCGGATCAAGCCGGAGTCGGAGGAAGAGCGGCAAAACATTCCGCTCCACCTGCCATACATCATCTGCATCGCCGACGAAATTGCCGACTTGATGATGACTGCCCCGAAGGAAGTGGAAAGCCACATTATCCGCCTGGCGCAAAAGAGCCGGGCGGTGGGCATCCACCTCGTGCTCGCCACGCAGAAACCGACCGTGGACGTTATCACGGGCTTGATCAAATCGAACTTGCCGGCCCGCATCGCGTTCCAAGTGGCCAGCCGCGTGGACAGCCGCGTTGTGTTGGACGAAATGGGAGCCGACAAGCTGCTGGGCAACGGCGACATGCTGTTCCTCTGGCCGGGCACCAGCACCCTGTTGCGCGGCCAGGGCACGTACCTCAGCGACGACGAAATCACCAAGGTGATCGGCGCCGTTGCCACGACCGAGCCGGACTATGTGGGCGAACTGGTGCAATTGCAGCCAGCCAACGCTGCTGGTGGCGGCGAGAGCCAAGGGACCAATCGGTTCAAAAACCGCGATGACATGTATGAAGCGGCGATCGACGTGATCGTGCGTGAAGGACGGGGCAGTGTGTCGCTGTTGCAACGCGCCCTCGGCATCGGTTATGGCCGCGGCGCCCGGTTGATCGATTTCATGGCCGAAGATGGCATTGTGGGTACGTACAACGGTTCACAAGCTCGGGAAGTGCTGGTCACACCGGAGCAGTGGGCGCAGATGCAGGCCGAAGCGAACGGCACCGCGCCCCCTACGGTGCTGGCCCCCGCCCCCCCGCGACGCAACAAAATTGAAGTAACGCCGCGCCGCCCGTCGCCACTGGAAGAGGATGAGTTTGCCACGGCCGAGGAAGCCGAAACGCAAATCGCCGCCGCCGCCAAGAGCCGCCGCACGGTCCGCCCGTCAGATGAGGATGAAGAAGCGGAAGAGGAAGGAGAAGAGGATGAATCGGAGTACGGAATCCGCCCCCCCGTGGAGATAAGCCGCGGGGACGACGATTCCGACGAAGAGGATTCCGACGAAGTTGATGATTCCGAAGAGGATGAAATCGACGAAGACGATCAGCACGTCTCCGAGTGGCACGAGGACGAAACCGACGAAGCGGAAGAGACGGCCGACGAGGACGTGGTCGAAGAATACGCCGAGCTGGACGAAGAAGAAGATAGCGAACCGATCAATGCCCCGCGCCCAAGCGCCGGCAAGATCGAGGCCAGCAAACCGAGTCGTGGCAAGGGCAGACAAAGCCGCAGCGCGTAAAGGAACAGGCACACTCCGAGCTTGTCACTTTTTGTAGTGCCGAAGCGAAGGCTTGGCAACCAGAAACAACTTCGGCAGATTTGCCAGTTTCCGCAGAATCGTAGGCGCGGCAAAATCCAATTTCCCGCGAGCCGGACAAGCGGCGGCAAGAGAATTGGCCAGAGCTTCCTCAGACAGCGGCTCAATCTTCAAATTGCCGTGATCACCTACTTCGATTTTCTTGTGTGGGAAGCGCCGCGCTGGCCGCTGGTTTGCCCCCCTGAAAGGCTGGGTCGCTTGGTTCCCCACCGCTGCGCAGATAGGCCAGTAGGTCGAGGATCTCATCGAGCTGAAAAGTGTCGATCAACCCGCCGGGCATCATCGACACCGTCGAAGGGCGAGTTTCTTCGATTTCGCCGCGGCGGACGTTGGTGAATCTGCCCGGGTCGAGCATGTCGGTCATGATGTTCAACGTGTCGCCGTTCATATTGGCCACGCGGCCGATCACGGTGCGGCCATCCTTCAAGTCGAACACCGTCGATTGATATTGATCGGAGATGACTTTATTGGGCTCGATGATCGAATCGAGCAGATCGCGGGGGCTGAAACGGCGGCCGACGGCGGTCAGATCCGGTCCCACGTTTCCACCTTCGCCTCGAAAGCGATGGCAACTCAAGCAGTTTGCCGCGCCAAAGGCGACTTGCCCCTTGGCGTAGTTGCGTCCGGTGGGGGCTGCCTCGACCGCAGCGACCAATTCGTCCACGGCCCATTTCTTGACCAGCGCCCGCGGCGGCTGTTGCGGCGCTTGTGCCGCCACAGGCTTGTTGAGCAATTCCTTCAGCGCGGTTTTGTCGGCGGCGGTGAGCGTGGCAACCGATTCCTGGCGGATGTTTTCCACAAATCCAGAGAACGAATGCCCACCTTTCTGTCGCGCGGCTTGATGGAACCAGCGATAATACTGCTGCCGACCTTCGGGGGTCCACCCTTCGCGCACATTACGCAGAGCAAACACCTGCCAGATCTGTTCCTGCTGGGTCGGCGCGGCGGCCAGCAGCTTGAGCGTGCGATCGACCACTTGCGGAGCCCGCAGATAAATCAGCACGGCGCCCAATTCGCGATTCAAGGGAGCCGAAGCTGCCGGATAATAAGCATCGAGCCGCTTGAGCACGGCCTCTCGCCCGGCTTCGTCGGGATTGCCCATCCGTGTGAAGATCAGTTGATAGGCCCGCACCAGATCCAACTGCTGCTCTTCGTTCAGTGTTTTGAAATCCAAACGCCCCAATCCCTCCAGCAGCTTCGGCGCCAGCGATTTGTCGCCGCAGCGTGCCAGCGCCACCGTGGCCGCTACCAGCGCCACGCGATCCTTTTCGTCCAAGGCTCTCTTTTGCCACTCGCCCACCGGCTGATGCTCGATGGCAATTCGCGCAGCATAGCGCAAGAAACGGTCGGGGCTGCTCAGGAAGGGCCAACTCGTATCGATGGCCCCGGAGGCGCCGGGGTGATGAAGTTCCTCCAGCTTGCGCCGCTGCGCGCGAACGCTCGTGCCGGAATCGGCAGTTGGGGGAGCCGCTGCTGTCGATTCCTGCCCCGTGTAGGTGATTCGATACAAGGCCGAGTCGGTGCCACGCCCTCCCACGGTGAAATAAAGCGCCCCGTCCTGCGGTCGCACGACGATGTCGGTCAGCGGCAGCGGCGCGGCGGAGGCAAAAGATTCTGCCACGGCCGTGTAGCCGGCGCCGTGCGGAGTCAAATGAACGGCATAGAGTTGGCCATAGCTCCAGTCGCAGGCGAACAGTGCGCGCTGG
>JAIOPX010000269.1 GCA_021413705.1 Planctomycetota bacterium
AGTACGAGCGAAAGCCGCGAGGGACGGCAATCGCGCGATCCGTCACGTTATTTGACGCGAGAACGCTGCTGAGCAAGCCCGATATCGGCCCCACCATCTGCGTGCGCCCCTGCGCCCGCACGATGCCCCGGTCCGTCGTCGACTTGTGTGTGCCATGTATTATTACCAATCCGCTAAGCGCCACGCATTCACGCTGATTGAGCTGCTGGTGGTGATCGCCATCATCGGCGTGCTGATCAGCCTGCTGCTGCCGGCCGTGCAATCGGCCCGTGAATCGGCCCGGCGCGTACAGTGCATGAACAACCTCCGCCAGATCGGCTTGGCGCTGACGGCCTATCACGATGCGTACGGCGCGTTTCCCCGCGGCGGCTGGCCGGCAACCAGCGCCAATCTCAGTTGGAGCGCCTCGATTCTGCCCCACTTGGAAGGATCCAACATTTACAAGCTGCTTAATCCAGCGGCTCCTTATACAGACCCAACCAATCTCGCTGCTGGACGAACCGTGTTGCCGAACTTCCTCTGCCCCACCGCTCCCAGCGGCCGGACGTTGAAAAAATCGGCCGATCTCGCCAGTTCGTCCCCCCACGAATATGCCCGGACGCACTACGGCGCCGTCAATGGCGAACGCGGCCTGCGAGCCCCCTCAGCAACCAACACGCCCGAACGCGGCGCCATGATCTTCGAGCGCAATATCTCCCTGGGCGAGATTATCGACGGCACAACCCAAACCATCTTGATTGCCGAAGCACCGGAGGGAATTCACTCCCTCTGGATCAGCGTGCGGAATGTGTACGACCAATCCGGGTTAATCAATGCGCCGGCAACCTACTCGCCGCAAAATGTTTTTTTCGATTATGGACAGGAAATGAGCAGCTACCATCCCGGAGGCGCAAGTGCGCTGTTCGCCGATGGTGGCGTTCGTTTTCTGCTGGAGACTACCGATGCTCAAACCTTGGCTGCGCTATGCTCTCGCGCTGGCGGTGAAGTTCCTGGCGATTATTAAGGCAATTTGGCAGGGTCTTTCTCACATCCAGATTCAGTTTTCCTCCCCGATTTCCCTGGAGATTGCAATGAGACGGTTCCTGATGGTAGCGGCGTTGATTTCAATAGCAGCATCCGCTGAAGGCGCCAACATAGTGGTGGATTTCGACGATCTGCCGCCGGGGCCACATGATATTGGGGACACCTTTGGTTACACCGGGACAGGAAGCGGCAAATATTGGAATGGATCGGACAATAGCGGTTCGTTCACCAGCCACGGCGTGACCTTCCCCAATGCCTACGACGATACTTTTGGCCCCTATTGGGAAGGCTTTGCTTATTCCAATACCAGCGACACCACAACGGCGGGCTACACCAACCAATATAGCGCCTCTCCAGGAACCGGAGTTGGCCCGGGTACAGACAACTATGGCATTGCCTTCACGAATTTGTTTGTGCTTCCTTCTGTCCAATTCACAATTCCAACGGGACTTCAGATCAAGAGCATGCAAGTGACCAACACGACCTACGGCGCACTTGCCTTGAAAAATGGAGAGGAGGGCGCCAAAAAATTTGGCGGCCCCTCTGGCGATGACCCGGACTGGTTCAAACTGACCGTGACCGGTTTGAATCTTGCGAACGCTCCGATCGGAACCGTCGATTTTTTTCTGGCCGATTTCACATTTGCCAACAACGCTCAGGACTATATCGTTAACACTTGGGCCAACCTGGATCTGACATCGCTGTCCTCTGCCAGCAAACTGGTCTTTAGTATGACCTCCTCGGACGTGGGTGGTTTCGGGATGAACACACCGGCCTACTTTGCCCTGGACAACATTGAACTGACCGAAGCGGCTCCCGAACCGGCCACCTGGGGGCTGCTGGCGTTGGGCATGGCGTCGATCGGCACCGTGGCCGCAGTACGACATGCTCGCCCCAAACCAGGTGAGCGGCCGGTGTGAGGGGGAGTCGGCGAGCGGCCGGTGTGAGCAGCCGGCGTAAGCTGGCTGTTCTCGTTGGCTGTGGGCTGTCGCGGCGCGCCGGGCAGAAACGGGGGGCTTACGCCCCCCGCTCGCCAGGAAACCCCGCTCGCCGTGGTCCGCTGCAACATGGCACAATGGCTTTCATGCCCAACCCCGAGCCAAGATCGACTCCCACGCACGAACACAACCGCCGCGCCTGGGATGCGCGCGCCCGAGCTGAGCAACGGTTTGCCAAGCCGATCGGCGATGCCGAGTTCGCCGCGGCGCTTAAGAAGCTCGATGCCGATGGCTGGCTCGAAGGCTCGCTCCGCGGCCGGCGCGTGTTGTGTCTTGGCAGTGGCGGGGGGCGGCAGAGCGTGCTCTATGCGGCGGCGGGCGGCAGTGTGACCGTGGTCGATATCAGCGCCGACATGCTCGATCTCGACCGCCAGGCGGCAGCCGCCCGGGGCTTGCTGGTGCGGACCGTGCAGGCGTCGATCGACGATCTCTCGGCGCTGGCGGCGGCCGAGTTCGACGTGGTGGTTCAGCCGGTGAGCACCTGCTACGTGCCCGACGTGACGGCCGTCTATCGTGAAGTGGCCCGCGTGACCGCGCCTAGCGGAATCTACATCAGCCAGCACAAGCAGCCGGCCAGCTTGCAGGCCGAGGTGCGGCCGTCGCCCCGCGGCGGCTACGAGCTCAACGAGACTTACTATCGCACGGGGCCGCTCCCGCCCGTCACCGGTAGTTCCCACCGCGAGGAAGGAACGCTCGAGTTTCTCCACCGCTGGGAAGATCTGCTCGGTGGACTCTGCCGAGCCGGGTTTGTGATCGAGGATCTCATGGAACCGCTGCACGCCAAGCCCGATGCAGAGCGAGCGTCGTTTGCTCATCGCAGCGCGTTTCTGCCGCCTTATGTTCGCATCAAGGCGAGGCGAATTGGAGGCAACAGCGAAGGCAACACGCGCGGCGCGATCGTGCTTCCTTGATGGCGAGCCGGGGGCGTGAACTCCTGGAGGTTCTTGGCGTGCAGGTTGGCATTGAGCGAGATGAGAGCAAGTGGTTGGAATTCTCTTGAAGCGTGCGGACTGTTGAATCGCCTGCAATTCCTCCGCGGGCTGACGCCACGCGGCTCGCCGCCGCCCCGAGGCACGTTGAAACTTTTCCCTCCGCGCGGGATGATAGGGCCTCCAAGGAATATCTACCCGGCAGACATCATGGGCGTCGCCGGGCCGTGGGAAGGAGCCGCAACCCAGCCAGCAGAGGATCCCCGCCGCGTGAATCACACATCGCTTCAGGAAATCGTCTGCTGCTTCGGCCAACCCGTGGCCGGCAACCCCACCCAGTACGTCATGGAAAAGGCCTTCGCGGCGGCGGGGCTCGAATGGCGATACCTGACGCTCGAAGTCTCCCCAGAGCGGCTGGACGACGCCATGCGGGGGCTCAAAGCGATGGGATTCTGCGGCGGAAGCGCCCGGCGGCGAGCGGCGCTACATCGGCGCCAACACCGACGGCCGCGGATTTGTCGAGGCGCTCAAACCGCTGTTGGATCCGGCCGGCAAGAACGTGGTGCTGCTGGGTGCCGGAGGCGCTGCCAGGGCGATCGCCGTGGAACTGGGTCTGGCCGGCGCCGCGCAGATCACGATCGTCAATCGCGACCCCGATCGCGGCCAGCAGCTTGCCGACCTGATTGCCGAACGCGTGAAAGTCTCCGCATTGTTTGTCCCTTGGAGCGGAGATTACGAAGTGCCGGCCGACACGCACGTGCTGGTCAACGCCACCACCATCGGTATGGGCAATCCCGATGCCCGAGTGCCGCTGGCCATCGCCACGCTCCATCCGCCGCTGATCGTGGCCGACGTGGTGTTCAATCCGCCCTGGACGCGGCTGCTGCGCGACGCCAAAGCCCGCGGCTGCACTACGCTCGACGGCCTGGGCATGCTCGTCAATCAAGCCGCCATCAACTTCCGTACCTGGACCGGAATGGAACCGGACCGGGCCGTGATGCGCGAGGCGCTCGAGGAATATCTCGAGATTTGACCTGTCAAGAGCCACCTCCATTTCCCCCCTGCAATACCTACTTACGCGAATTCACAATTCCACAACTGGCTGTCGCCACTCCACTTAGCGTCGCATGAATTTGCATCCATGCGACTGTTTCCCTTACCCCCTCATTAAAATAGGGGTCAGCACTGTTGCTGTACGAGGCACCTCGAAATGGAGTTGAAGTAAGCGATGTCTGTTTTGTTGCATTTCGACCGTGCAGGGGGCAATTTTGCCTGGCGCCTCGCAACAGGGCGTATGGAGCTACTGAGATGTTCGCAACGATGTGGAATGTTTCTGAGAATCGCGCTCTGGGCGCGGCCCCGCTCTTCGGGGCAACTAGCGATGTGCTGGCCCTGCCAGCCTCTGTCCTGGCGGCGGCGCTGACGACCTGCGCCGCGCTGCTGATCCTCGGTTTCCTGGCTTGGCTGTGCGTGCGTTACATCCCCAACGACCGCGTGGGGATTGTGGAAAAGCTTTGGTCGACTGGCGGCTCGGTCCCCGAAGGTGGGATCATTGCGCTGGAAGGCGAAGCCGGCTATCAGGCCGAACTGCTGCGCGGTGGCATGCATTTTGGCTACTGGCGCTGGCAATACCGGCTGCACAAGGTGCGGCTGGTCACGGTGACGCAAGGCAAAATTGGCTACGTCTATGCCCGCGATGGCGAGCCGTTGCCCAGCAGCCAAACGCTGGGCCGGATCGTGCCCTGCAACGACTTTCAGGACGCCAGGGCGTTTCTGACCGCTGAAGATGGCGCCGCGCGCGGCCAACGTGGCCGCCAGCGACTGATCATTCGTGAAGGCGTGTACGCCATCAACAGCGCCGTGTTCATCGTGATCACGGAGAACAAAGTCCACGCGCTGCAACACCTGCTGGATCGCCAGGAGTTTGAGATTGTCGCCCGCTGGCGGGAAGAACTGCTGGCGGTCAACGGATTCGGGCCGGTGATCATCGGCGGCAATATGCCGGCTCCTGATCCGCTCGACTCCGAATTGTTCGTCAACGTGGACAGCATCGGCATCGTCACGGTGCATGACGGCCCGTCGCTTTCTCCCGGCGAGATCATCGCCCCGAGCGTGGGTACCGATCCCAATGACGCCCACTATCACAACAACTTTCAAGATCCTGAGGCGTTCCTGCTGGCCGGTGGCCGTCGTGGCCGCCAGTATCTTTCGCTGACAGACGGCACCTACTTCATCAACCGTTGGTTCGCCTCCGTGGACCAGATGCCCAAGACGGTCGTGCCGATCGGCTACGTCGGCGTCGTCGTCAGCTACTACGGCCAACAAGGCGCTGACACTTCCGGCACCGCATTCCGCCACGGCGAGCGCGTCGCCTCCGGAGAGCGCGGCGTCTGGGAGCGGCCTCTCGGACCGGGCAAGTATCCCTTCAACACGTTCGCCGGCGCCATCATCCTGGTGCCGACGACCAACTTCGTACTCCACTGGATCACCGGCAAGACGGAGTCTCACCGGTATGACGAGAGCCTCAAGTCGATCGACCTGGTGACGCGGGACGCCTACGAACCGCTATTGCCGTTGTCGGTCGTGGTGCATATCGACTACCAGCGTGCCCCGGGCGTCATCCAGCGCTTCGGCGACGTCAAGCGGCTGATCACTCAGACGCTCGACCCTATGCTTTCCGCCTACTTCCGCGACGTGGCGCACCGCAAGACGATGCTCGAGTTGCTTCACGATCGCGAGGCGATCCAGGGTGAGGCCCGGGCGGCTCTGCGCAACAAGTTCCACGATTTCGACATCGAATGCGTGGACGTGCTGATCGGAAAACCCGATCCGCAGCCGGGCGACACCAAGATCGAGACGCTGCTGGAGCAGTTGCGCGAGCGGCAGCTTTCGGTCGAGCAGATCGAAACCTACGAACGGCAACGGGCCGCGGCAGAAAAGCTGCAGATCCTCAACGCCGCCCAGGCGCAAGCCCACATGCAGACGGAGCTGACGAACACCAGGGTGAAGGTTCAGATTGCCGAAAGCAACGCTGAGGCCGACCTTGCCCGGGCTCGCAAACAGGCCGAGCAAGTGGTGGTGACGGCGGAAGGCGATTTGGGTCGCTCGCGCCGGCAAGCCGAGCAGACCGTCGTGCTGGCGGAGGCCGATGCTCGGCAGCGCGAACTCTCCGGCCGCGGCGAGGCCCAGCGCATCGCCCAGGTTGGTATGTCGGAAGCGGCTGTGCTGTATCGCCGCATTTCGTCCTATGGCGATCCGCGGCTGTATGCCCTGTCGCTGTTGGCCGAGCATCTTTCGACCAGCACGCAACCGCTGGTGCCGGAGCGATTGTTTGTAACCGCCGGCGCGGGTGGCGATGGCGCATCCGCGATGTCGGGCACACCCTCGGCTGGCCTGTTTGGCCAGTTGATCGGCCTGTTGGTAGCCGAAAAAGCCGGCTTCCAAGCGGCACAGGAAAATCCTGAAATGGCCGCCATGAAGACGTTGGCCGATCAGGTGACCAAGAATGTGCTGGACTCGATGGAGAAGGAGAGTCCGAAGAGCTGAATGTTTTTTAAGCGGCGGCGTTTCGCAAGTTGATTCGGCGAGGCGCCGCCGTTTCGTTTGCTTGACCTCATTGTCCTGGAGGGACATCTGATAATAGCCCGGCACTTCAGTGCCGGGTCCGCACAACACAAACCGTCTTTCTTCTCTCCGCCGACCGCCGCCGGAGGCGGCGGTCGGCGGAGAGAAAGGAAAAACAAAATGATGGGGACCGCTTACCCTGGCATAAATGCCAGGGCTATTATCAACAGTCCCTCCGGGACAGAAGGGCTTGTAGTGCTTTATCGCACAAACGCGTATTAGTCCCGTAGGATACTCGCATCGCACTAATGGATAAACTTGCATGTGCCCCTCAACTATTGCCCTCTGGAAT
The DNA here is from genome assembly GCA_021413705.1 of Planctomycetota bacterium. GTDB lineage: Bacteria > Planctomycetota > Planctomycetia > Pirellulales > UBA7805 > JAIOPX01. The sequence continues at coordinate 6,867 of JAIOPX010000269.1, forward strand.
CCTTCCCTTCTCAACCAATCTTTTCACAACCGACCTAAACTACCCTCCCGTAAGCTGATCGTAGTCAGCGTGTGTGCCGATCCAGTACCACACGTTGGTTGCTCCATCCACCACATAGATCGCGCGGTACATGCGCGAGATTGAAACGGAGATGCTGTGGGGTCGATGACTTCCCTGCCTGTTGTCCTCCAGGCGATGGAGTCGAAGCGAGGGATGTTGCGGACTCTGCAGGAACAACTCGAAGGCGCCTTGCGCAAGCTCTTGCACAGCTTTGGGCAGCGCTGCCAGTTGTCTCTTGAATGCCGTCGTGCGTACGTTAGGTTGTCCACTCACTGGTCTGCCCCGCGCGATGTTCCTTGATCGCCTGATCACCGAGTGCTGCGATGGGCGCCGTCAGGCTTCGATTGTCGGCAACAATGGCCCGAACATTGGCCTCACATGCCTGAAACTCAGTCAAGTTTTCGACGTCAAATCCGCGTTCCACCTGCTTCTTGATGCACTGCTGAACCACGTCGCAGGGACCAAGCCAAGCCTCGTACAAAATGCCAATGGCATCGTCGACGTCTTGATTGAACTGAACTTTCCCTTTGTAAATGCGGCTACGGATCTCCTCGTCGGCCCGATTGAGCCAGCGAAAGGCATCGATCCCAAGTTGCAAGAAACTTTCACAATCTCGACACTCCATCGCCTGCCCATGCTGCTCCATGAGACCCAATTCCTCTCCCTCCGCTCGAAAAGTGCGAACGTGGTCTCGGGCGGTTCTCATTGCGATGGATTCCATGGCTGTCTTCTTTTCAGCTATAGCCGCCGTTGGTATTGACCCTTATTCAATCTATACCAAAGTCAGGACTTTGGCCAATAACATCTTTCCGTCGCAGACGTCAGGCAATAGCCTGACCTACATTGCCGGCTCCTGCTGCGTAATGCAGTGAAACGCACCCAACCCCCAAACCAGATCCACAGCCCGGATGCCGATGATCTGCCGCGTGGGAAAACAATCGGCCAGCGTGGACATCGCGGTCACATCGGCCGGGTCGTCGAATTGCGGCACCACCACCACGTTGTTGGCGATGTAGAAATTGCAGTAGCTGGCCGGCAGACGCTGGCCGTCGTGATAACTCGCCCTAGGCATAGGGAGGGGCACAACATCAAGCGGCTCGCCGTCGGCCAGGGTCATCTGCTTGAGCCGGGCGAAGTTTTCTTGCAGCGGGGCATAGTTGAAATCGGCCGGGTCTTCTTCGAGCGCGGCGACGACGCGATCCGGAGCCACGAACCGGGCCAGCTCGTCGATGTGGCCGTCGGTGTCGTCTCCTTCAATACCCTGGCCGAGCCAGAGGACTTTGCGCGCGCCGCAATAATCGGCTAGGTAGCGTTCCATCTCGTCCCGCTTCATGCCGGCGTTGCGATTCTCGTTGAGCAGGCACTGCTCGGTGACCAGGATCGTCCCCTGGCCGTTGCCATCGACGGCGCCCCCTTCAAGGATGATACCCGGCTCGAAGCGGCGGCGGCCGGTGATCTCGGCCACGAGGCGCGGCACTTCGTTGTCCTTGTCGAACGGCGGATACTTTCCTCCCCAAGCGTTGTATTGCCAGTCGATCAGCGCCGGCGGCTGGCCCTTGGGGCCGACGAGAAACATCGGCCCATGATCGCGGCACCAAGCGTCGTTCGTCGGCACGTCGTGAAGCGTGACGTTCGGCAAATGGCCAACCAGCCGCTTGGCCTCCGCGATCACAGCCTCACCGCCGGCCAGCACATGGACCGCCTCGTGCTTGCAGAGCACTTCAATAAACTTGGCCCAGATCCCAGGCACGGGCTCGAACTTATCCGGCCAACTCGCCCGGTTGTGTGGCCAAGAAAGCCAAGTGGCGGCGTGCGGCTCCCACTCGGCGGGAAAACGATAGCCCAGGGCGGCGGGGGTGGATTGGACGGTCGTGGAGTTCATAACAACTCTATTTAGGCACAGTGAAGCATGGAAGAATCGTTTGTTATTCGTTCTCGGAATAAAGAATGCAATATCGGACCAGCGTTCGACGATCTGGAAAACCACACATAAAGTCGGTGCGTATCCTCTCGTCTTCTATGATTTCGCCTCGCAGTTTTGCTTGTTCTAGCCAACTCGCAAACTCCTTCTCTGCCTCCGCCTTGGGCATTGGCGGAACAACTTCTTTCCAAGTTTCCATGATGAGTCATTGCTTTGAAGATCAACATCATTGAGAAAGGAAAAGAAAACATTGAACAGAAGATCGCAAAGCGCGCAAAGAATAAAACCAAGAAGATTTTCGAACAGGAGGCCGCAGAGGAGCGCGGAGTCAACTCATTCACCGATCTCCGCGCCCCTCCGCGTACTCCTGTTCAAACTGTTTTTTGGTTACGGCCTTACGGCCGTCTCGGTGCCCTCTGTGCCTCTGTGGTTCAACCTGTCTTCCGTCAGTCCAAATACCGCTTCGTCAAATCTCCATACGCATCGATCCGCCGGTCGCGCAAAAACGGCCAATGCGTCCGGACGACATCCACCTTGCCTAGCTGGCATTCCACCAGCAGTGTCTCCTCGCGGTCGCTACTCGCCTCAGCCAAAATATTGCCGTTAGGATCGCAGACAAACGACTGGCCCCAGAACTCCAACTCTCCTTCGCGGCCGGTCCGATTGGCGGCGGCCACGAACACTCCGTTGGCGATCGCGTGGCTCCGCATCATCGTCTGCCAGGCGGCGTGCTGGCTTGCGCCGTATTGCTCCTTCTCATTCGGCAGCCAGCCGATGGCCGTGGGATAGAAGATGATCTCCGCGCCGGTCAGCGCGGTCAGCCGGGCGGCCTCGGGATACCACTGGTCCCAGCAGACGCAGACGCCAATTTGGCCCGCCTTGGTGCTGAAGCTGCGAAAGCCCAGGTCGCCGGGTGTGAAATAGAATTTTTCGTAGTAGAGCGGATCGTCCGGGATGTGCATCTTGCGATACATGCCAGCCAGAGAGCCGTCGGCGTTGTAGATCACGGCCGTGTTGTGATACAGCCCCGCCGCGCGGCGCTCGAACAGCGAGCCGATCACGATCACCCCATGCTCGGCCGCCGCCGCCGCCAAACGCTCGCTCGTCGGACCAGGGATCGGCTCCGCCTCGTCGAATCGGGCGTGATCCTCGCTCTGGCAAAAATACTCGCCGGCGAACAGCTCTTGAAGACAGACCACGTCCGCCCCGGCCGACGCCGCCTCGGCGATTCGCTTGATCCCCTTCTCGACGTTCGGTTCCTTGGCCCGGGTGCAGGTCATCTGCACCAGGGCAATGGTGACGGTGGTGATTTCGGATTTTGCCATTCTGTGTACTCAGGTCGAGAGTCGAACAATCACAATCAGCCGCCGGGCGCTAGCCCCCGGTCTACACGGCAACGGACACGCGCAGGTGACCGGACGCGGGCACCGTCGCGCAGCGATGGTCGGCGTGGCGGCTGATCCAAGCAGCCTCAAGGCTGTACTCCAACAACAGTGGAATGGTACTCTATGTGTCATGCAGGACAAGCCCCGCGGACTTTTCATCACCGGCACCGACACCGATGTAGGCAAAACTTACGTCGGCTGCCTGATCGCTCGCGCACTGCGCAAAGCTGGACACCGCGTCGGTGTCTACAAGCCGGCCGCCAGCGGTTGCCGTATGGTGGATGGCGAACTGGTTTCCGACGACGCGCTGATGCTGTGGGAGGCAGCCGGCCGCCCTGGCACGTTGGCCGACGTCTGCTCGCAACGTTTTGCCGCTCCACTGGCCCCCCACCTGGCCGCACTGGCCGAGGGACGCGCTCTCTCCGCCAGCCAGATGCGCGAGGGATTTGCCGCCTGGCGCGGCGCCTGCGATGTGCTGCTGGTCGAAGGGGCCGGCGGACTGATGTCTCCCCTGGGTGAAGACGAATACAACGCCACGCTGGCCGAGGAGTTCGGCCTGCCGCTGCTGGTGGTCGCCCGAAATAAACTCGGCACGATCAACCACACCCTGCAAACGCTGATCGCCGCCGCCGCCTGGGGAGACGGCCTGCCGGTGACCGGCATCGTCCTGATCCAACCCACGCCGCCGGGCGATGACCCGAGCATCGAAACCAACCGCCGCGAGTTGGAGGCCCGGGCCGTGCCGCCCCTGCTGGCCGAAGTTCGCCACGGAGCCGAGACTTTCGATACTGAAGTGGATTGGTTCGCGCTGTGCCATGGTTAGAGTAGGTCCGCCTTGCCGAGGCGGACCTTTTGCTAACGTGCAAGAATCCAGCAACGCGCCTACTCGTGATTCCCTACCACCACCGTGATCGACGCCTAGCCCAACAGGTCCAGTCCGGCAGACTGGACCTACCGTAGGTCCGCCTTGCTCCAAAAATCACGTAGGCAAAAAAGCCACCTGCTTTTTGATGGATGCCGCACTGAGAAATGGGCCGGCGACTTGTGGCTCGATGTGTCAGTTCTACAACTGAACCTTCTCCTTCAGCCTTCCATAAAGCTCATCCAGATCGTTCTCCGAAGGTGCCGCCATTTGGGCGTCGTTGATCTCGATCAGGATCCAATCGCCCTCTTCCGTTTCGGCGATGTCCAGCGTGAAGAAGGTGGCGAAGTCTGCGGCCATGCGCGCAAGCTTGTGAGCCAATTGCAAACCTTCAGGCTTGAGCACCGCCTGCTCCCAGCAGTTGGCGGCTGACCAGTAGTAGCCGTAGCTCAGCACGCAGTCCTGATAGCAGTAGAAGCGCCATTCGTTGGTATGCCGCAAGCCATGAACGCCGACTTCCAGAGTCTTCAGCGGCACATACTTTCGATAGACCACTCCCTGCTCCCGAATATCCGCGTCCATCTTCAACCGCCCAGCCAGTTCCAGGGCTTCGCGCTTCGTCTCGGCGAACATGTGCGTGTTCCAATGGTGTTTTTTGGAACTCATTTTGCCTTTGACCACAAAGGGACCGGGGTGGACACAGGCATGAATGTTTTCGTCGTCCCAGGTTTCCGGCGTGTGGCCCTGCATTTCGCGGTAGTAGGCGAAGGAGGTGATCCAGCGGTGTTCTGCCAGCGAGTTGATCAGCCGCGAGCCGATGAGACTCAGGTCGCGCTCGAGTTCCTCATAGAACGGCAACACGCTGTAGCGGCCGATGACCAGGCTGTTCTGGCAAGACATGCGGCTCTCTTCAACACGGAAATACTTTTCCGCGTGAAGCAGTTCGTACTTGCTGGCATAGGATTTGCGAAACAGTAGTACGGGGTTCATACATTTCTCCTTGTAAAAATGGAACGGTAAACATGGCCGAGGCGGCCGAGAGGGAAGAACAATCGAAGCCCAAGTGGCGAGAATCGCCGGAAGAAATTGGCGGCCGAGGTGGGCCCGTGGATCAGGGGGCCGCCAACGAATCGAACATGCTACGTTTTTTCAATTCTCCATTTGTGATTTCGCGCCAGGGTTTAATCGCTGTGCTACAAATCTGTCGAGGCCTTTTACGGCGCAATGATTTCGTCGCCTCCGTCCGGGCTCGCCCCGAATGGCACATGGTTTAGCTGCAAAGTCTTTGGCGTTCTACATTTCGGGGGCGTGTCATGTGGGTATATCGATCCTTGCGGCGTTTGATTTTGCGTGGTTCATATCGGTCAGGCCGGTCTCCTACGGGATCGGTTGCGATACCGCGGCAAGAGGCTGTGTTGCCGGGCAGCTTCTGCCATGGTTCGTCGCATGAGGTTGTAAACCAAGAGATGCGCCCAGATCTCCTTTTCGACCGCCTCGGGTGTTTTGCAGCGCAAGTGCTCCATGTCCAACGTCGTCTTCAGGGCATTCAAATCCACTTCACAATTCCATCGCTCGCGAAACAGCGCGGCGATGGCTTCCTTCGAGTACCGAACCGGATCCAACAACGTAGTCACCAAGGTGATCTTCTTGGGACGAAAGCCCTCTTGCTGAACTTGAAAGCGAAGTTCGCGCATTTCCATCTGAGCGGGCAGACTGTTGTAACCATCCCGCGTGAATCGCGAAGCATCGAAGTCGGGTTTCTTCCGAACAACCCGATGATCCAAGATGCCCAACACTTTGCCGCGCCGAAAGTCGCTGTGCCGCGACTGATGCATGCGAAACACCACATCCACACCACGGCCCTGCAACAGCGCGATATCGTGATAGGAATCGAACAACCGATCTCCCAGCACGATGTCCCCGGCAGCCAAGGCGTGATGCAGCGACCGGAACTGCGTGTTTTCTCCCGTTTTCTTGCCGGTTGTGGGGCTCACAGCGGCCTCCAACACGCTTCCGCAGGCCAGCGAAAAAATGACCACCAACCGCGCGATCGGGAAAGACACCATCGACTGGCTGGGCGTTCGGGGAAAGGCCAGACGGTTTTCCTCGGTATCGGGCATGGTGACAGTCGTGCCATCGACGATCTTGACGACACGCCCTTTCCAAAGCCAAGCGGTATCGCAGGCGGCTTGCAACTGATGGCCGCTCTGCCGCACCAGGGTTGTCAAAACCTGCAAGGGAAGTCGTTGCCGGGCTTCGCAATAGCTGCCGGTATTGGCCGAGCAAGCTCTCATCCCATGGGATGTTCGCCAGGCAATCAACCGCGCCACAGCATCGCGGCAAGAATGGTCCGGCGAAAGAACCTGCGAAAGAAACGTCCACAGAGTGACAATCGGCGTAAAGATCCGATCGCGTCCACCATCCACTGTCAACGCCTCTTGAACCATGGCAGCAGGAAGCAACTCCGAGAACGGCAATCCCTCGGCTTGCTTCCAGCGACATTGGACCTGTTCCAAACCTTGCGAATCGTTACGATGAGACATGCTGGCCTCCTTGCTACGGTGGGTGTTCGTGAGTTCTGCAAGACCCAAAAACACCACTGAGCAGGGCAGGCCAGTTTTTGTAAATATCAATCAGTTGCTCACCTTCGAATTTCGGAATTTCTCCATGCAGAAACGCTGAGGCGTGCTAGCGTTGCTTAACTCAGGCCACAATAGCACTTCCGCTTAACCATGTGCCATTCGAGGCGAGCTCGCTGGGGACGTGGAGTATAGTATCTCAATTTGATGCATCGACTTACGCATGCTTGCACAACACAAGCTTAGTGCCATTAAGGCGATCTCGCCGGAGGCCGTTTTTCATACACCGTTCGTTTCCACCTACTTACCCCACTCCCAATGGTACTCCGTGCATGGGAATCGTGGGTGAAGTCAGCGACGCCTGGCCCATATCCAGTTCCCATATCCCGGAAAGTACAAGGCTGATATCGTACTAGCATGGACAGCAAGCCCCATCAACCAAAACGCCGCTGGTTTCAATTCAGTCTGCGGACGCTGATGATCCTCACGACGGTCATCGCGATCTGGCTCGGCTGGTGGTCCTACAAAGCACGGCAGCAAAGGGAAGCGGTGGCGGCACTGAGGGAGACGGGTGGTGGTGTTGCATACGACTTTGAGTGCTCTCGACTCGAACAGCCACGCAACTGGCCAACATCGCTCGTCAATCTACTTGGCGTCGATTATTTCGCCAGTGTCCGTGAGCTCTATCTCGGCCACAGTGGCGTCACTGATGCTGATCTGGAACACCTCAAGAGCTTGACGGACCTGCGATCGCTCGACCTCAGCACAACGAGAGTCACCGACGCCGGCCTGCAGTACATCAAGGGACTGACTAATCTGGAGAAGCTGAACTTGGTTGACACAAAGATCACCGATGCTGGTTTGGAAGAGATCAAAGAACTGACTGCCCTGAAATCGCTCAGCCTCGGCTCGACGCAAATTACCGGTGCTGGTTTTGTACATCTAAGGAAATTGACCGAACTGCAATATCTCGATCTTTCTTTCACCCAGGTCACCGATGTTGGACTGGAGAACCTCAAGAACCTTACAGACCTTCAATCGCTCTTGCTCGGAAGCGGGCAACTCACCGATGCTGGTTTGGAACAACTCAAAGGATTGAAATATCTCGAATCACTCAGTCTCGGCTCTACGAAGATCACTGGCGCCGGATTGCCACACCTCAAGGGACTGACTTCCTTACGACGCCTTTACCTTGGCGACACCCAAGTCACCGACAACGGCCTACAAACCTTAGATTCTCTTACCAGTTTGCAATTGCTCTGGCTCGACAATACTCAGGTCACGGACGCTAGCCTGGAACACATCAACAACTTGACTGCCCTAACCAGCCTCAACCTCGCCAACACGAAAATCACCGACGCTGGCGTAGCACAATTGCATCAGTCATTGCCAAAATGCATGATCCTTCGCTAATCGCCACATTTTTATTTCGGAAGATAGCACTACGATGACCGAACCATCCCAACCGAATGTCGCCACTCACCGCTTCCACTGGCGGCGGCTGTTTCAGTTCCGCCTGCGGACGCTGCTGATCGTCACGACGATCGTTGCCATTGCGCTCGGCTGGTGGTCGTATAAGGCACGGCAGCAGCGGGAGGCGGTGGCGGCAATGTGGAAGATTGGGGCCTCTGTCTTGTACGATTTTCAGGAAGGGGACCAAGATCTCACAACGCCCCCGCATTGGCCCGTAATGTTGGTAGATGTAATGGGTGTCGATTGTATTGCCAATGTGTATTGGATCCATCTCGACAATACACAAGTCACGGATGCCGACCTCGCGCACCTCAAGGGCCTGACCAATCTGCGAGGACTTCACCTATGCAATTCACGAGTCAGCGATGCTGGGCTGGAACACCTCCAGAGGCTAACAGCTCTCGAATTGCTCGCCCTCGGCAACACTTCCGTCAGCAATGCGGGACTGGAACGCCTCCAGGGGCTAACGGCCCTGCAAATGCTAGATCTGAGCAGCACGCAAATAACGGATGCCGGATTGGAATATCTCCTGGGCCTCACAGCTCTGCAATCGCTCAGCTGCAATAAAACGCAAGTCACAGACGTCGGATTGGCACAACTCGGGGAGATCACCGACCTGCAAGTGCTGTGGCTTTTTGACACCAACGTCACCGGCTCAGGATTGGATTCGCTTAAACATTTGACTTCTCTGAGGTTGCTCGGCCTCGGTGGTAATCAGGTTACTGACGCTGGAGTGGAACACATCAAGGATCTGGCCAGTTTGAATGAACTTTATCTCCGTAATACGCGGGTCACAGACGACGGAGTGGCCCGGCTGCAAAAGGCTTTGCCGAATTGCAGGATAATTCGCTGACCACCATGAACGAATCCAGGCAACCCACGATTCGCATTTGTGGCTACTTACCGGCAAGCTTCTTGCTCCAGCGCGAACCATCGCAGTGGGACGCTCTGGTTATTCTTGATTCGCAATTGTCCCCAACGGATTTCGTTCAGTCGCATGCCCGCAGGCATCTTTACTTGCGTTTTGACGATGTTGATCGCCAGACGGATGGCCGACGGCTGGTTACGAAGGAGCACATCGCACAAGGTCTCGACTTCTGCACGGACAGCGAGCATCTGCTCATCTCTTGTCGGGCAGGCCAAAGCCGGAGCGCGGCAATGGCATATCTCATCGCCTGCAAGTTGCAAGGTATTAACGAGGCACTCAAGCTGATGAATCCTCAACGGCACATTCCAAATCCGTTGGTCGTACGTCTTGGAGCCGGAATACTGGAGATGCCCGATGTTTGGGAGGCCTTTGATCGTTGGCGAGTCGCGCACCGGCACATTGCCTTGTCTGACTACTACGATGATCTGGAACGTGAGTTTGATGAGTTGATCGCACGGGGAGCGACAAATCGAATCGTGAAGGAGTGATTACCACCGAGCCTCAGAGCACTCAGACGGCCGTAGTGTCGCAATCGAGTAAAAACTTCCGTTGCCTTGCTCTATCGCACATCCCATGCCAGTTGCGGCCCGTCCAGAACGAGGCAAAGATGATTCAGCACGTCTCGGCCCAGAACGCCCCACGTTTGTTCTATGAGCAAGAACCGTCCCTTGAAGGTTTTGCGGCCCAGGATCAGGTCCACACGCACTGCTTGAGAAAAGCTGATGGTGCCGTCGAATCCTGCTAACCGATAGACCTCGCCGGTGTCAGTTTCCACTCCCAACAAATCAACAGAAGATTTCGGCAGCAGAGTGACATCCGCGCCAGAGTCAATCAAAAGGGGCACGTCGGTCGCCAGAGTGTTGCTTTCCGGGTGGCGAAGGGTCACGTTGGCGAGGGGCGCCGGCGGTGAAAAGCGGATGCTATCATATGCGGCCATCGGCGCCCTCTTCGATGACCTCTTTTGCAAAGTCGGCAG
>JAIOPX010000270.1 GCA_021413705.1 Planctomycetota bacterium
GAGACTCAAATCCACGAACAACTCGCTCCGGTCAGCGGTCGAGAGGCTGATCTTGGCCACCGGACCGGCAGGATTGATCCGTGTGATGCTGGCAGACAGGCTCGGCACTCCGTTGCGCTCTCGCTTAATGTCCAATTCGTGTGGCCGCATGTAGAGCGTGGCCGGCCGCTCTTGAGTGTGTTGGTATTGCGGATAGTCGATCGCCAATTCTCCCAGCGTGGCCTGCCCGCTGCCCACGCGGCCGTGAAACACGTTCACCTGCCCCAGGAAACTCATCACAAACTCCGTGGCCGGCTTGTGGAACACTTCTTCCGGCGAGCCGACTTGCTCGATCTTGGCTTGGTTCATTACGACGACGCGGTCGGCCACTTCCAGTGCTTCTTCCTGATCGTGCGTCACCAGCACGCTGGTTACATGGATTTCGTCGTGCAACCGGCGGAGCCACGTTCGCAGTCCTTGCCGCACCCGGGCGTCGAGTGCGCCGAACGGCTCGTCCAGCAGCAGGATTTTGGGTTCCACCGCCAACGCCCGGGCGAGCGCGATCCGCTGCCGCTGGCCACCGGAAAGCTGTGCAGGGTAGCGGTCACCCAGGCTGGCCAATTGCACCAGCTCGAGCAAGCGATTGACCCGGTCGCGGATCTCATTGCGTGCAGGCCGCTCGCTTTTGGGGCGCACCCGCAACCCAAACGCCACGTTCTCGAACACGGTCATGTGCCGGAACAAGGCATAATGTTGAAAGACGAATCCGACTCGCCGGTCTCCGGCGGCCTGCCGGCTTACATTCGCTCCGTGAAACAGAATCTCGCTGCCTGGATGGGGATCGGGCGTTTCCAGTCCGGCCAGAATCCGCAGCAGCGTCGTCTTGCCGGAGCCCGACGGCCCGAGCAGCGCCACCAGTTCGCCATCCTCGATTTTGATGCTGACATCGTTGAGCGCTGTGTAGCTGCCGAACGATTTGCGGATATGTCGTGCTTCGATGCTCATGGGGTTCCCCCTGCCTCGGTAGGCTCAAGGTTTTTGCGGCTGCGTCGATCGAGACGCGCCTCGACAAATGTTTTGGCGGTCAGTGTTACCAGCCCCGTCAGGACGAGTACGGAGGCAATAGCAAAGGCAGCCATCCGGCTCTCGCGATTGCCGCCGTAGAGTGTTTCGATTTGCAGCGGCAAGGTATTGGTGCGACCGGCCACGCTGCCGGCCACCACGGCCACCGCGCCGAACTCGCCGATCGCCCGGGCCGTGCAGAGGATCACGCCATACAACAGCGCCCATTTGATGTTCGGCAGCGTCACGCGGAAGAACGTCTGCCAGCCGCCGGCTCCCAGCGACACGGCCGCTTCTTCCTCTTCCGAGCCTTGCTCCTGCATCAGCGGGATCAACTCGTGCGCCACGTAGGGAAAGGTGACAAAAATGGTGGCCAGAATCATTCCCGGCGCGGCAAAGATGATCTTGATATCGTGAGCGAGCAGCCAGGAACCGAACCAGCCATACTTGCCAAATATCAGCACGAACACCAAGCCGGAGACGACAGGCGACACCGCCAGCGGCAAGTCGATCAGCGAAATCAGCAGGTTCTTACCCCGAAATTCAAACTTGGCAATCGCCCAGGCTGCGGCCAAGCCAAAGACCGTGTTCACAGGCACGGCCACACCCACCGTCACCACCGTCATCCACAGCGCGGACAACGTGTGCGGCTGGATAAGCGCCTTGCCATAGGCAACCCAACCGTAACGCAGCGCCTCAACAAACACCACGGCCACCGGCAGCACGAGCAGCACGGTGAGGAAAGACCAGGTAATGCCGATCAGCGACCATCGCACCCAGGCGGGTTCGGTGGTGGCCCGCCGCACGGTGTCGGCCAGCCCCGACACCGCGCTGGCGGCTGCGCTTCGATCTGGAAACGTAGTGACAATGCTCATGCCAGCCTCCGGCCGTGGCGCGAAGCCCACCACTGCAGCAGGTTGACAGCCATCAACAGCACGAGCGAACTCCCTAGCATGACCACCGCGATTGCGGCCGCGCCGGCCACGCTGTCTTCTTCCAGCTTGATCATGATCATCTGCGCGGCGATCTGCGTTTCACCCGGCATGTTGCCGGAGATGAACACGACCGAACCATACTCTCCCAGGCCGCGGGCCACGGCCAAAGCAAAGCCGGTCAGCGCCGCGGGCAACACCGCAGGAAGAATCACCCGCCAAAACGTCTGCCAGCGATTGGCGCCCAAGCTGGCCGCCGCCTCTTCGCTTTCCGATTCCAGATCGGCCAGCGCCGGTTGCAGCGTGCGGACCACGAACGGCAGTCCAATGAAAGTCAAAGCGATCGTCACCCCTAAGGGTGAATAGACCGCTTGAATGCCCAGCGGCGCGAGCCATTGGCCCACCCAGCCTTCGGGGGCCAGGATTGCGGTCAGCGCGATGCCGGATACGGCGGTGGGCAGGGCAAACGGCATGTCGATCAGTGCATCCAGCAACCGCCGGCCTGGAAATTGGTAGCGGACCAGCGTCCAAGCCACCACGAATCCAAACGCCAGATTGACGAAGCCAGCAATGAGCGAAGCGCCGAATGTCAGCTTGTAGGCAGCCACCACATGCGGCTGAGTGACGATATTCCAAAAGCCGCTCCAGCCCAGGCCGCTCGTCTTCACCACCAGGGCCGAAAGCGGTATGAGCACGATGAGGCACAGGTAGGTGAGCGTGTAGCCCAACGACAATCCGAAGCCGGGTAGCACGCGCGATGTGCGGATGTTGTGGGACATGGTCTGCTCTGGTTTCTGCTCTTGATTTCTGCTTTGGGCGAGCCGGGGGCGTCAGCCCCTGGAGGTTCTTGATGCGGCTAACAATGACTCGGCACGGTGACTCCTCCGCGGGCTTACGCCCAGCGGCTCGCCGATGTTATTTCCCCGGTTGATAAATCTTGTCGAACACGCCGTCAGCGGCAAAATGCGTCTGCTGCAACTTCTTCCAGCCACCTAGCTGATCGATCGTGATCAATTCGATCTTGGGAAACTTGGCCAATTCCTTCGGGTCAACTTTGTCCGCTACCGCGGGGCGGTAGAAATGCTGCGCCGCCAGCGCTTGGCCTTCCGGCGAGTAGAGATGCTCCAGAAAGGCCGTGGCCACTTCGCGCGTTCCGCGCTTATCGACCACTTTGTCAACGACCGACACCGGTGGCTCAGCCAGGATGCTTAGCGACGGCACGACAATCTCAACCTTGTCGGCGCCATATTCTTTCACCGCCAGTTGGGCTTCATTTTCCCAGGCCAGCAAGACATCGCCAATCTTGCGGTCGGCGAACGTCGTGGTCGATCCGCGGGCGCCGGTGTCGAGCACCTTCACGTTCTTATAGAGCGCCTCGACAAACTTCCGTGCCGCTTCCTCATCGCCAGGATGCTTCTTTAAGGCGTATCCCCAGGCGGCCAAATAGTTCCAACGGGCTCCGCCCGAGGTCTTGGGATTTGGGGTGATGATGCCCACCTTGCCGGGCATAACCAGATCGTCCCAGTCTTTGATCCCCTTCGGGTTGCCGGCGCGGACCAGAAACACGATCGTCGAAGTGTACGGAGCGCTGTTGTGCGGCAAACGCGTCTGCCACTTCGGGTCGATCTGGCTGGTCTTCTCCGCGATCACATCAATGTCGCTGGCCAGTGCCAGCGTGACCACATCGGCCTCCAAGCCGTCCATCACCGCGCGGGCTTGCTTGCCCGAGCCACCGTGCGATTGCTCGATCGTCAGTTCCTGCCCGGTCTTCGACTTCCAGTGGTCGGCGAATTGCTTGTTGAACTCGGCGTACAGCTCGCGCGTCGGGTCGTAGGAGACATTCAGCAGCCGGATCGGTGCTGCGGCCGACTTGGCCGCTCCTTGCTTGCCGCCAGGAAGCGCGGTACCGCCTGCATCGCCGCTGCAACCCAAGCCGGTCCACGTCAGAACAACGACCAAGGTGAGGAGGCAGCGAAAGTGGAACTTCCTGTCCATAGCGTCCGTATCCAGGTAAGAGGCGGGGCGGGCGGGGCATCAGCGGAGGCAACCCCCAAAAGCAACTGGCGTGCCACAGTCACGAGAAGCCTTAAATCCCGCATAAAACGTGGTTCCGCAAGCCTCCATGGTCATATTCCGTTATATATGCTAGTATTACCTATCTCTGGAAACGGAATATCCATCACATATAATAGATACTGCATGCAACGCTTTCGTCCCATCCTGTTGGCCGTGTGGCAAGAGGTCTGCCGGCATATTGAGCTGCGCGAAGCAGCTGTCACGCTGGCCGGGCTGCTGCAAAAGCAGATGCCGCTGAAGCAACTCATTCTGCGGCGGATCGATCGCGAGCATGGCGCGCTGGTCACGGTCGGAGTCGCGCCTACGTTAGAGGGAGCGGCGGCCGTCGATGCCCGGCGGCCGCTGAGCCCCGCTGATTTGCGCCGCTTGCAGACTTGGTGCCGTGCCGACAAAGCGGCTCGAGGCGGATCGAAGCCCGATCGAATCCTGGAACTCTTGCTTCCCGGCGACACTGACGGCGATGTGATTGCTGCTCCCCTGACCAACAACGGCGAGCCGATCGGCGTGGTGATTGTTGTCTGCGGTCCGCGGCAGCATTTTGGCGGCGACCATGTGCTGATGGTCGAGGCCTTGCGGGATCCGCTGGCCGCGGCCCTGGAGAACGATCGGCGGATTCACGAGATGGCCGCCCTGCGCGAGGCGGCCGAGGCCGACCGGGGTACATTGCTGCGCCGCCTCGGCCGCTCCGAACTGGCCGACGAAATCGTGGGGCAAGGAACCGGCTTGCTCAACGTCATGCAGCGCGTCGATCTGGTCGCTCGCTCCGACGTGCCGGTGCTGATCCTGGGGGAGACCGGCACCGGCAAGGAACTGATCGCCCGGGCGATTCACAATCGCGGTCCGCGCCATGCTGGGCCTTTTCTCCGCGTCAACTGCGGCGCAATCCCGCGTGAGTTGATCGACTCGCAACTCTTCGGCCACGAACGAGGGAGTTTCACGGGAGCCGACGATGCGCGCCCAGGCTGGTTTGAACGGGCCGACGGCGGCACGCTGTTTCTCGACGAGATCGGCGAATTGCCTCTGGAAGCGCAAGTCCGCTTTCTCCGCGTGTTGCAAGACGGGTTTGTCGAACGAGTCGGCGGCCGACAGGCATTGTCCGTGGATGTGCGAATCGTGGCCGCCACGCATCGCGATCTTGCCGGCATGGTGCGGGCAAGCAGTTTTCGAGAGGATCTGTGGTATCGGCTGGCTGTGTTTCCCATTCTGTTGCCGCCGTTGCGGGAGCGGCGCGACGACATTGCAGCGATCGCGCAGCATTTTGCCCAGCGGGCGGCGGTGCGCTTTGGGCTCCCCCCTGCCCTGCCGACGGACGACGACGTGCGGATCCTCTCCAGCTACGACTGGCCCGGCAATGTTCGCGAGTTGGGAGCCGTGATCGACCGCGCCGCGATCTTGGGGGATGGTCGTTCGCTCGAAGTGGCCAAGGCGTTGGGGCTGGGCCAATGGACCGGCTCTATCCCGCCGGCCGCTGCGGCAGCCGCCCCGCGCGTGCCGACCACTGTGGCAAGCGGAGCATTCGCCACCTTGGAGGAGGCGATGCGGCAGCACATCGAAGCGGCGCTGCGGCTTTCTGGCGGAAGAATTGAAGGGCGTCATGGCGCCGCCTCGCTGTTAAAGATCAATCCCCACACCCTCCGCGCTCGCATGCGCAAACTGGGTATCCGGTGGCAACAGTTCCGTGAGGAAGACTAACGCGAAGAGCGAGTTGGGACATTGCGCTGCAGGGTGCCATGCGGCAGGTTGTGGCAGGGTCTCCCGACCCTGCCACCGCCACGACCGAAGGTCTCCCCTTGCTTGAGTTCAGAAAACGCATACACGAGCGAAGACTTTGTATAATCCCCCAGGCAGGGAGACCTGCGGTCGGCGGGATGACACGGTCGGGAGACCGTGCCATAACGGGAGGGTCGGGAGACCGTGCCATAACAGACGTTCGTAATATATTCGTTTTATGACAACTGAAGAGGGGCTCGCGCCATGGAGCGATACCGCATTAGCTCGGAACCTGCAGTTTACTTTGTCACCTACAGCATTGTGGATTGGTTGCCGGTGTTTGTCTCTGAAGCGGCGTGTCGCATTGTCACGGATAGCCTCAACCACTGTTATGAACACAAAGGGCTCTGCACCAATGCATTTGTAATCATGCCGACGCACATGCACGCGATCGTGTTCGACAAGGACTTCGATTCCAGCCGGCTTGTGCGATCACTCACCGACTTCCGCAAGTTCACAGGTCGGTCGCTCAGCGATTTCTGCGGAGGACACGCGCCGAAGTGTTTCAGCGAGACCTTGCACAATGCCGCGACTGCCGATCGCGAGCGCCGCTTCTGGCAACCTAGCCGGCATCCAGAGGCTATCGAGACCGAAAAGTTTTGGAAACAAAAGCTGGACTACCTGCATGTCAATCCGTGCCGCAAGGGCCTGGTCCACCGGGCTCAATACTGGCGATACTCATCAGCGGCATACTATGTGTCGGATGGGAAGGAATCGTGCGATGTGAAGATATGTGCGATCGATTGGTCGTGAGGGAATGCGGCGGCCACAGTTGTGACAGGTTCTCAGACCTGCGTTGTGGGATGGTCTCCGACCCTGCCACTGCCGCGACCGAAGGTCTCCTCTTTCCCTTGGATTGTGCATTCCGAAACCTGAGTGCTAGATAACCCGTGCAGAAGGGAGACCTGCGGTCGGCGGGATGACACGGTCGGGAGACCGTGCCATAACGTGGGCGGGAGACCGTGCCATAACGTGCGACCGTGCCATAACGTGGGACCGTGCCATAACGTGGGAAATATTGCAACGGCCAATCCCGCGGCTGCACCCAAGATGTGCGCCAGCGGCAGCGGCGTGAATCCGGCGGCGATGTCATTGACGAAGAGCGTGTTGCCGGTTGTGAGTTCAAAGCAGACCTTGCCCACTGCACCGACCATCAGTCCGCTCACAACCGCCACGCTGAGCCACTGCCGGCGCTCGATCGCGCTCTGCAACAACCAGGCGCCGAGCAACGTGAACAGCGCCGTATCGATTCCGCTGAGGCCGCGATACGTCTTCATTTGCGGCGCAAGCCAGAGCACGCCCAGCGGAATGATGGCTGCGGAGAGGCCCAGGCAAGCTAAAAACGCCCGGCGGTTGCGGCGCTCGCAGATCGCGCCGAGCAACACGAACACGCCCAAGTCCCAGGCTAAGTGATCCTGATTGAAGTGGGTGGCATGACATGTCGCCAGCCGCCACACCTGGCCGCCGGCAATCGCGGTGCGATCATATTGCAACACGGTCGGCAGGATCGGCAGGCAGGCCGCGGCAAGCGAGATGGCCGCGATGAGCAGGGTGACCCGCGGCAACTTTCGCGGGCTTGGGCTGGCCGGTTGTAAGGGGTTGTTGCTGTTCATCGTACTCGTCCTTTTCATACAACGGCGCCGCCCCTGAATTGGAGTACAGCCTTTAGGCTGCTTCACGAAAAGCAGGCTAAAGCCTGTACTCCAACGGGAGGCTCCGCTCCAGTGACGGCCACCCTTTTCGGGGCGCCCAGGAAAACGGGGGGCTTACGCCCCCCGCTCGCAATCCCTACTTTCGTCCCTTCCGCAGCCGGGCGGCGGCGGCTGCCCCGGCCATGCCAATCACGATCGCTCCCGTGATCGGGTCGATGGCCCCGCCGCCGTGTCGGCCTCCACCCAGGTTGATGTCGAATCCACGTCGCGGAGCCGACGGCGTCGGTGCAAAGTTCGGCGCCGGCGCGGATGGCGTGAACTGGTTCTGGGGAGCTGCATGCGGCGCTGCTTGCGCCTGCGGATTCACAGGCTTCGCCGATGCCACTTGGTTCTGCGCCGGATCCTTCGGCCCCAGCTTGGCCAACGACTCGGCTCGCCGCTTGTCCAGTTCATCGCGGAGCCTCGTTTGGGCCGCCCGGTCGCGCTGAATCCTTGTGGCGTTGCGGCGCTCGATCTTCCACCGCTGATACTCGCCGTCGTTCTCCAGCACGATGAACGATGCATATTCGCTGGCGATCGAATAACCTTCGCACAGCCGGACGACTTCGCCCAGCTTTGCTTGCGAATCGCCGCCGCGCCGCGCGTCACTCAGCAGGCTGTCTACGCGATGCCAGGCCCACATCCGCTCGATCTCCGGGTTGCGATCGTCGCGCGCCGGCAGATCGATTTGAATCTCCTGCTTGATCGGCGCTCCGTTCAGTTCCCCATGCAGCGTGACGGTGGCCGGCCCGCTCTCGCGATAGCGACCGTAGATCCGTAGCGGCGAGCCGTGGTACAGGCTCGGCAACTTCTCCGGCTCGTTGTCATAGACGCGGCCGTTGGGAAACTCGACGCGGACATTGCTCAGCGCCGGATGGACCAGCTTGCGGCGAAACGCCTTGGCCTGCCGCTGAAAGTCGTCCCCTTGAGAAACGAACGCCGAAAGCCCGCCCGCGTCCGCCGCCAATTGCGACAGCAGCGGCCGGTTGACTTCGTTACCCACGCCGATGCAAAACACGCGGCAGTTGCCCGGCCGCTGCGAAATCAGTTGCACCAGCTCCGCCTGCTCCGATTGCTCCGTCATCCCGTCCGAGAGGAGCACCACGTTGATCGGCCGATCGGTCGTGCGATAGCGATAGGCCGCTGTGATCGCCGGCCGCAGCACCGTGCCGCCTGCCGCCTGCTTGGAGACCAGGAACTCAGCCGCCCGCTTCCGGTTGGTGTCGTCCACCTTGGCCAACTCACTGAACAACGCAGTCGGCGAAATGTTGAACGTCATCACTTCGAATCGGTCTTCAGCGCCCAGCCCCTCGATAAAGGAACCGACCGCCTCGCGCGAGGTCGTCAGCTTGCCGTCGTAGGCCATGCTCCCGGAGTTATCGAGAATGAACACATAGTCCATCCCCTGATTGAGCTGCTCCAGTTCTTTGCCGGCGGTGAGCGAAAGCTGAAAGTAGCCGTCCTCCCCCGATTGCTTGGATGTGATCAGGTCGAAGCCGGTCACCGGCCGCGCGATCCGATAGCCCAGCACCACGTCGCGCGACAGGTCGCCGTCGCGCGTTTCCAGGCTTGCCCGGCGATAGTTGGCCCCATGCTCAGCCACCACGAACTCCTTGCCGTGCGACGTGCTGGAAAGTTCCTCGATCGGCACTTCGCTCTTCACATCGAGCGTGATGGCGAACTTGCCCTGCGTCTTCTGGTTGATGTTCTTCTGCGTGTTATTATTCTGAGAGACTGTGGCCAGCGGATAGACATAGTTGGCCCAGTCGTGATCCATATCCAGTTCCTGGTAGTAGATGATCTGCACGCGCTGTTCCGCGCCGGCCGCGATCGGGAAGATCCGCATTTCGAATCGCTTGTAGTCCACCTGCTCCAGCAAACCAGGGTCGCGGCGGATCTGCTTATAACTGTCGTAGATTTCCCGTGCCCGTTTTTTCTCCACCACTTCGCCGACCATTTCCTTGCCGCCGATCCACATGCTGAAGTTGCTCACGCTGGCCCCTTTGGGAACCGGAAACGTGTAGAGCGCTTCGACTTGGCGGTTCTCCGTGTTGACAAAGACCTGGTTGACCTCGGTCACAGCCACGCCGTTGTTGATCGTGACCTTCACATCGTGCTCCTTGATCGTCAGCACCCCGCCGAGCCCGCCGTCGGCGATCAACAACCCGGCCCCCTGCGCGGAACCCGTCCCCGCGATCACTCCCAAACCCAACAGCCCCACCAACAGCGCTTTCGTTCCCCATCGGACGTTCATCGTTATTCCTCCCCGATGCCCTCTTGAGTGGCTTGAAACTCGTTGGCGCCTGCTAAAAGCAATCGCAGTGCCAATTGCGGCGCATGGCGCGCAAAGGGCGCAGCATCCCTGGGTTAGGAAAATCGAGAGGTTGGGCAGGACAAGAAGCGGGGCCGAGAAAGTACATTCGCTGCGCGACGCTGTACTAAAAATGGTGGTGGGTCGACCCGCGCGCCGGGACGAACACTTGCGCGAACACAAGGGTGAATAGCGCGAACAGTTGCGCGAACGCCAAACCCGATATTCGCGGGGAATACTGGGTATTGTTCGCTTTTACCACCCTCCCCCGATCCTGCCCTTTAATCCGCTCGGCCTAGGCTCTCTGGCGACCTACACCGCCCTGGCGTTGGCAGGAGACAGGGCCGGCAGTTACGATCAGTCGAGCGAATTGGGTTCTCAGAACCAAGCATTTATCACGGAGTCGCAGCATGTCGCAAGGCCCGAACTCTTCGCAACCCGTGAATCCTTATGTGGCGCCTCCTCCGGCAGTCGCGCCCCAGATTATTCTCAGCACCCCTCCTTCAACGCGCACGGCAATCGAGTGGGGTGAAAGCGTCAACTTCCTGTTTCGAGAGCCAAACTGGGTGATGACGCTGCTGCTCGGAACGGTCTGCCAATTCATTCCTGTCATTGGTCCGATCGTATTGATGGGTTATCAGTTCGAGGTGGTGATTGACCTGACGACCAGCCAGGGTGCTGGCTATCGGCCGTTCGATTTCAATCGATTCGTGGCCTATCTGAAGCGAGGCGTTTGGCCGTTTCTGGTGGCGCTGATCACCATGATGGTGATGATTCCCTTGTTTTACATTGCCATGATCGCCGTCGTCTTTGCCGGTATCGGAACCGGTCACGCGGTGGGAGGGGGCGTAGGCGGGGTGCTCGCCGTCATCGTCGGATTTGTCGGCTTCCTCTTGCTTACCGCCCTGATGGCCGTGATGAACCTGGTGATGCAGCCGATGTTGCTCTGTGCCGCCCTGACTCAACAGCTTGGCCAGGCATTTCGATTCGACTTGGTGCGCGATTTTATCAGCCGCATTGGGAAAGAAATGTTTCTGGCGTTTCTGTTTCAAATGTTGGTCGGCTGGCTGCTGTTGTTTGTGGGGATGCTGGCCTGCTTCGTGGGGATGTATCCGGCCATGATCGTGATGTTCATGATGCAGGGGCATCTGCTCTATCAGTTGTACGAACTCTACCGTGCGCGAGGGGGCGAAGTGATTCCGATCGTGTCAGCGGATTAGGGCGGGTGAGGACGGAGTTGCGGCTGAGATCAGTCTTCGATTGGTCTGACTTCCACTTGCCAGGTGCGGACGATTTTCTTGCCGTCTTTTTCGGTGTACGTTCCGATCCAGACATCATCGGTCTTTGGTTTACGGGTGAGAATCATCGTGCCGTGCAATGAGTCCTTGTCATCGAAGTCGAGCCGCATTTTTCCGGTGTCGGTCTTGTGATATTGACCCAGCCGTTTTTGTTGCGGCCCGCCGGGCAGCTTGACCTCGCCCCCTTTGCCCTCGGCCAGTTTCTTGGTGACTTTTCCCACCTCCGCTTTGGAAGGAACCTTCAGCGTGGGGCTGACGTCCAAAATGGCGGTCCCTTCAATGCGGAACTTGCCTTGCAGCGTGGGTGCCTCCTCACCTTCCTGAGGCTTGCTCTTGAGCGTCCCCTTGTACTCAAAAATCGTCCCCTCTACCTGATCGTTGGGCAAGCGTTTCAGGTTGTCGCCGCCGCGCCCCGGAAGTGGTGGCTGGGCTGATGCGATGATGGCCGAGTTGAATGTAAGGCCGAATACAAAAATCATCAACGACATCGAGGCAGCGGCACGCATGAATTATCTCCCCTGCAATTAATGTGGAATTGGGACAATCCTGATTATCTTAACAAAATGCCCAACAACTCTCGATGCAGTATCGCGTTCCCGGCGGCAACGACAGCCGGGCGATCGACCCTGAAAGGGCTGCCGTCGAGTCCCGTCACAACTCCTCCGGCCTCTTGGGCGATTAACACTCCTGCCGCCACGTCCCAGATCTGCGTCTTGGTGTCCCAGTAAGCGTCCAAACGTCCGGCGGCCAAATAGCATAAGTTCAGCGCTGCGGAGCCCATCCGGCGCACACTCTGGCAGACGCCAATCACGTCGAGCACCTGTTCCAGGTGGCGCTCGCCGCGCTGGGCATGAACCGGCAGGCTAACGGCGATCAGTGCATCGCCCAAGTCGGTGGTGGCGCTGGTCCGCAGCGGCTGGCGATTGAGAGTTGCTCCACCGCCGCGCAGAGCGGCAAAACACTCGTCCGTATTGGGGTCGTAGACGACGCCACACACCAATTCTCCCTGTCGGGCGATGCCGATCGAAACGGCAAAATGCCGCAGTCCATGGACGAAATTCGTTGTTCCGTCCAACGGATCGACGTACCAGACGTACGGACTCGTAGCATGGGCTGCTTCGCCCGTAGCATGGGCTTCCAGCCCGTGCTTTGCCGCCCCAAACACGGGCTGGAAGCCCACGCTACCATCAGCCCCCCCTTCCTCCCCTACGAACCCATGGTCGGGAAAGTTGCTGGCCACAATCTGTCGGATGGCCTGCTGGGCCGCAAAGTCTGCCTCAGTCACCAGGTCGCCAGGGCCTTTGAGGCGGACAGATACATGGCCCAGGTGGTCCAGCAGAATCTGCCCGGCAGCCCTGGCAGCAGTCTGACAGACATCCATCAATTCAGGTAGTTGATTCACAAGGTCTTGCCAATTCTATCTTTAGGATGGGAGTCCCCAACAGTTTCCAGTCTATGGATATGGACTTGGGCCGGCGATTCTCCCCGCCGTTTGGGTTCAGACTGAGTGCTACTGTAGGCAACTGGCAAAATTTAACGCACCCCCCGACAAATTTTCTGACAAAGTTCTGGACAAGCAGACCTATTCTGGTATCATAAACAAGTGAAGGGAGCAAATGGCGGTCAGATCTGAAGGTTCCCCTGTTCCTTGGCAACTATCCCTGCCTTATTTTTTCATCTCTTAGAACAGGACCTCAAATCGCTTTGCCTCTTCTCTGTTCCGGCCCCGTCGCTCCGCCTTGTGCGGACGGCGGGGTTTTTTATTTTCGCTCTGTTGAAGAAACGTTAGCAGAATCATCGTGGAAGGATCCGAGTTGATGGGCACAGGCTGCTGGAGTTTGAGTTCGCACCAAGCTACGTTGCGCACTCCCCAACTGACGGGAAGTTTGGATCTGTCCCGCCCTGGATTGGGTTTGCGGCAACTGAAGTTTGGTTCAGCCTCCTGGAGTGACTCTCACCTGCTGGCCGTACAGTGGGGCGACGATGCGGCCAACACGGCCCGTACGCTGAGCGATTGTTATGTGCGAGGCGGAGATCTGATTGCCACTTACGCGGAAGAGCCCCAACGTCCTTATGCGCCCCAGGTGTATTGGCGAGCCATTGGAATTGGAGGCATCGAAGCGGGAACGAATGCTGGAGAGAAGAAACGGGGGGCTTACGCACCCCGCTCGCCTGTTGTTGCACAATTGGAATTGCTGGTGTCCGTGCAGACACCGTTGTTGGATGCTCAGCCAGAGATGACTGCGAACAGCCGCATTCCGGCTGTTGAAGTGTTTCATCTGCGGGATTCTGAAAGCGGGAGTTTCTCTCCCCTGGAAATGGGTGCAGCGCAAACGATCGACGCAGATAGCACAACCGGCTGCCTATTACTGCGGCTTGCCGATGGCAGGCAAAGTTACGTAGAAATGGTACATCCTTTGGATTTTGTTCAAGGTCGGCTAAGTGTGGATGCGACTGCGGATGGCGTGCTGCTGTCGCATACGCTGATCGACTGCCGAATGGAAAAAGGGGTGATTATCCGTACCCGGCTGCGAGGCTGCTTTGTCGATCGGGCCGACGACATGGCCGCCACTATGCGGCTGTTCGAGGAGTTTGCCGGCTCGGCGCTGCCGCTGAGTGCGTAAAACAATAGAAGAGGAGTTTTCCGCTTGACGCGACTTAATTTCACTCTGATCTGGTGCGTCGGTTTTATCTCGCTGTTGTGCCACCAGCGGGTCGAACACCATTCTTACGGCCGCTATTTCTACGACGCGCTGGAAACCATCCACGGCCAGGGCTTGGAGCCCATCGACCGGCAGCCGCTGTTCGATGCCGCCATTCGTGGCATGACCTCGCAGTTGGACCAGCATTCCGGCTTCGTCTCGCGCAAGAATCGCCAAGCCTACCAGAGTGAATTGGATCAGCATTTCAGCGGCGTCGGCATCGAAGTGCACTACGACGCCGAGAAGAAGCGGATCGTGGTGGCTAACACGATTGTCGGCCATCCTCACCCTGCCCACGATGCTGGCATGCGCCGCGGCGACCAGATTGTCGCTGTCAACGGTGTCCCGGTCGCGGGTAAGCCGCTGGACGAGGCGATGCAATTGATCAAGGGACCGGCCGGCGAAACGGTGCGCGTGAGCGTGCTGCACGAAGGGGAAACCAAGCCAGTGGAACTCAACATCGAGCGCCAGGAGATTCAGGTGGATTCCGTCGTCGGCGACGTGCGCCGCGACGACGGCTCGTGGAGCTACCTGCTCGATACCAAGCCTCCGATTGCCTATGTACGAATCAAGTCGTTCGGCGAAGGAACGTCGCAGCAATTGCGCACGGTGCTGGAGAAACTTCAGAAGGAAGGGAAGCTCCAGGCTTTGGTGGTCCCAATGGCCGTGCTGGTCAATGGAGAAAGCGCCAGCGCCAGCGAGATTTTCGCGGCCTGTATGCAGGATCACGCCCGGGCGGTCATCGTAGGTTCGCGGAGTTATGGCAAAGGCTCGGTGCAGAAGATGTATCCCATGGAGTCGGGCGAGAGCATCTTGAAGTTGACCACCGCCAGCTATTGGCGTCCCAGCAACAAAAACATCCACAAGGGAAAATTAGCCAAGGATTCGGAAGACTGGGGGGTTCGCCCAGACACAGGCTACGACCTGCCGCTGACCGAAGAGCAGGAAAAGAAGCGCCGCGAAGCCCGCTCCGACCGCGACGCGTTCCGCATCGGCGCCACAGCGGAAAAACCTCCTAAGCTCGATCCGCAACTGGCGAAGGCGGTGGAGCTTCTGGAAGCAAAACTGCGCGAGAAGAACTAGCCAATCGTGCCACTGCTTGAAGGACGCCACGTTACGAAGTATGAAAGTCATCGCCGATATGCGTCCGCCAAGCAGTGCCTCCAAGCCCACCTCGGCCGCACTGCTTGAAAGACGCGATCGGGCGGTTGTAGTTTTACCAGCATTGACTCTCGCGTCTGTCAAGCAGTGGCACGTGTTCCGTCAGGCAATAGCCTGACCTACTGGTTCGGAAACCGGAAATAGACCAGGTAGATCATCGAGCCGATCAACACGGCGGTGCAAAAGCCGATCAGCACGACCCGTTTGATGAGACGCCGTTTTGCCTTTTCTTCTGGCGTCAGGCGGCGAACTTCGACGACGCGGTCGCCGACCACAATCTTCTTGGTGTTGTCTGGAATCCTAAATGCCATCATGGCGTCGGGCTGGAGTGTCGAATTGCCTGCAGTGGCATCACCAGATGCGGGTGCGCCGGGAATCGTCACAATGCCACGGCAATGAGGGCAAGCCATCTGCTGCCCTGCCATTTCGGCCGTCACCTGAAATGCGCCGCCACAATGGGGACAGCCTAACAATTCCCTAGGGGCAGGCGACGTGGAAACTGCGTCCTCCGCGGTCGAGCCGGGCTGTCGATCCGACTCCTCCGTGTCGGGATACCATGGCGAATCGTCTTCGTCGTCGGATTGCGGCTCGATGATCGGCGGGGCCAAATCTTGCGAGGCGATGTTGGCGGCCGAGACCGCATCGGAAGCTGCAGCGACGCCGATTGCCACCACACCCTGGCAGGTTGGGCAGGCCACCTGCTGTCCCGCCATCGCCGGATCGACTTGAAAAACGCCTGTGCAATGAGGGCACTGGTAATGGAGCACAGGCATAACCACCATGCTGACGGACTGAATTGGTGTATGTTGAAGATATCCTGCCGGGATCGTAGCAAGCAAGCGCCGGGCTGCCGAGCGAGAGGCCGGCGACTACAATAGTGCCGAGTAGTGCGTTGTCAGCACAAGAAATTTGGATCGTACAAAACAGCCGCAGGGCGCTAGCCCCCGGTTCGTGCGAGAATAACCGGGGGCGGGCACCGTCGCGCAGCGATGGTCGGCCCTGCGGCTGATCCCATTAATAGCGATTGAACGTCGATGTGCGGCATTGCCGGCCTGTTGTTGACGCGCCATTTGGACGATCTGTCCCCGCTGCTGACGGCGCCGTTCTTGAATGCAATTGCGGACCGGCTGGCGCATCGCGGCCCCGATGATCGGGGCTTTATCCAGGTCAGCGAGTCCGGCGGCGTCATTGCCGGGGGAGAACCGGTCGCTGTGCCACAATGCCGGGCCGCCCTGGTTCATCGGCGGTTGGCCATCTTCGACCCTACGCCGGCCTCAGCCCAGCCGATGTCGAGCCCCGACGGCCGCTGGCACTTGGTCTTTAACGGCGCCATCTACAATTACGTCGAGCTGCGCGAGCAACTGCAAAAGCTGGGTCACACGTTTCGCAGCAGCGGCGACACCGAAGTATTGCTGGCGGCCCTATGCCAATGGGGCACTGCGGCACTACCTCGACTGGTCGGAATGTTCGCCTTCGCGCTGCTCGACACAGAGCGGCGCACGCTTCTGTTGGCGCGAGATCCGTTTGGCATCAAGCCGCTGTACTATACGAAGACGGACCATGGACTGGCATTCGCCTCAGAGCAGAAGGCGCTCCTGGAACTCCCGGGCGTCGATCGCCGCGCCGATCCGCAGCGGCTGTACGATTATCTGCGCTGGGGCCTGACCGATTTCGGCTCAGAGACGATGCTGCAAGGGATCGCCCAGGTGGAGCCGGCGACTTGGCTGGAGTTCTCCTGGGATGCTCTCCAGCGGCCTGCCACGCAGCTCTATTGGAATCCGCAATCCGCACCGCCGATCGAGGCCTCCTTCGACGAAGCCGCGGCCCGGCTGCGGGAACTGTTTCTCGACAGCGTCCGGCTTCATCTGCGGAGCGACGTGCCTGTGGGGGCCGCGCTGTCTGGCGGGATCGATTCCTCCGGCATTGTGTGCGCGATGCGGAATCTGGCCGGCGCGTCGCTCAACTTGCACACGTTCTGCTATGTGGCGGAAGAGGCGGCCATCAATGAGGAACGCTATGCCCAGTTGGCGGCCGAAGCGGCGGGGGCCGAATTGCACCGCGTCCACGCCGGGCCGGCGGATCTGCAAGCCGAACTGGATGAACTGATCGACACTCAGGACGAACCGTTCGGCAGCACGAGCATCTTCGCCCAGCGCCGCGTATTCCAGGCCGCGCGACAGCAGGGGCTAAAAGTCATGCTCGACGGCCAGGGCGGGGACGAACTGCTCGGCGGATATCGCTACTTCATCGCCGGCCGCGCGGCGACGCTGTTGCGCTCCGGCAAGCTGATTCAAGCGGCCCGGCTGCTGCGGCAAGCTGCTGCGCTTCCCAGCAGCGGCCACGGCCCAGGCACACTCTTGCACGCCCTGGGTTTGCTGTTGCCTCCCGCCCTACGTAACACGGCCATGCGCATTTCCGGCCTCGCTCCAACTCCCCGCTGGCTCAATGCCGATTGGTTCGCCGAGCGCGGCGTGCGGCCCAGCCCGCCCCGTCAGGCCGAAGGCCCGGAATATCTCAGCGAACAGCTTCGGCTCAGCCTTCAGCACACCAGCCTGCCGGCATTGCTGCGCTATGAAGACCGCAACTCGATGGCCTTCGGCATCGAGAGCCGCGTCCCGTTTCTCACAACGGCCCTGGCTGAGTTCGCCCTTGGCTTGCCCGAGAGCTACATCGTCGGCCCCGATGGCACGCCGAAGCGATTACTGCGAGCCGCCCTGCGCGGGCTCGTGCCCGAAGAGATCCTGAATCGCCGCGACAAGATCGGCTTCGCCACGCCGGAATCCGCTTGGCTACAGCACCTCCGCGGCTGGATGACCGAGACCCTGCACAGCGAAACGGCCGCCGCGATTCCGGCCCTGCGCCCCGCCGAGATGCTCTCCGAATGGAACGCCATGCTCACCGGCCGCCGCCCGTTCGATTTTCGTTTTTGGCGCTGGGTGAATCTGATCCGCTGGGTAGAGCGGCGGGGAGTGGTGATTGGATAGGCGTAGGTCAGGCTACTGCCTGACGTTGTGCGCTTCCAAAGTAGTAGCGCGTCGGTGGTTTAGCGCATGTTGCGTCAGGCAATAGCCTGACCTACGGCTTGCTGTATTTCACTGAGGATGGTCGGCAACCAAGAACGCACGCTTTCTTTTCCGATAGACGAAGCCACGAATCAGTACGATAATCGATGACGGGACAAGTGCCGCGAGGCCAGCCAAGCTCACCAATCCAGCCGTAAGAGAATGCGCGTATGGTCCTCCCATATCTCCGCAATAAACTAAGGCTAGCCACTGCGCAAAGACCGAAACGAAGATTCCCCAATAATGCAGCGGCCGAGGTAAACAAGACAGCACGATAGAGACGGGAATCAGACCGAAGGCGGTCCAGATCAATACTCGTTCACGGTTCTCCATGCTGAGGCTATGGATCACCACGAATGCCCCGACAAAGTAGACAATCGCCGTTATGTTGTACCAAAGAGCTTTTGGGGCGGGCTGAAACGGCAACGGTCTTGCTGACGACCTCCCGGCGTCGCGCGGCGACACATAAGGATTTTCAACTTCATTTCGTCTTTGATTCATGATCGGACGTGCCCCGAGAATGCGGAATCACAAGACCGACAAGGAAGCCCAAGCCATATGACGTGTAAATGATTGTATACACGACCAGCGCCAATAGGACGCCGATGAGAGATTCCCCAGCGGCAATGGTTGAAATGGCACTGACAATAACAAATAGCCCAGCGCTGACCAACATGGCGAGGGCTACGGTGAGGCTGAAGAAACTTCCAACTGTTAATCCTAACCACCCCAACACCCACAAAGCCGGCAACAAAAACACCAAGCGAAACGAGCCGGGAAACTTGCGGGTGATCGCCGCCCGGGCGGCGCCGTAGCGATACATCTGCCGCATCAGTCCGCCGAGCGTCGGTCGCTTGTAGTGGAGCACGTGCGTGTCGGGAGTGAATCGTAGTCGATGGCCGGCCTGGGCGAGTCGCAGGTTCAGTTCGGCATCCTGTCCGCACCAGAACTTGGGGTCGAATCGGCCGCAGGCTTCGACGGCTTCCCGACGGTAGAGACAAAATGCGATGCTCTTGGCATCGCAGTCGGCTGGGGCATGGAAGCTGGAATCCAGGCCGCCTCCTCCGAGGCGCGAGCGGAGGACCGCGGAGATCACCCGGCCGATGGTTGTTGCGGAGCCTGAACTGCGGATCGCACAACCGACGCCGGCGACTTCGGCAGGTTGAGCGGCCAGTTTTTCAACCAGGACGCGGAGCATTTGCGGCTCGGCTACGGCGTGGCCGGAGAAGTTCATCACCAACTCGCCGCTGGCGGCCTCTAAACCCAGGTTCCGCCCAACGGCCGTATTGCGGCCAGGGTTGGAGATCACTCTCAGCGCAATCTCAGGGTGGCGGCGGCCGAACGCTTCCACAATGGCCTGGGTGCCATCAGTGGAGCCCCCTTCGGCCAGTAGCACTTCGATCTGCTCGGCCGGATAATCCTGGGCCGCGATGCTCTCCAAGGACTCCCCCAGGTGCTCGCGTTCGTTGTAGACTGGCAGTAGGAACGAAACGCGTGGCGGCATCGGTCGGTGGAAAATTTGAGGGCGGTAAGTGGGCTGGGTGCCATGCCCACGTTCGAGAGAGCTACGGGAACACTTCTAAGTTTCAAATTCCCGTATCGCTCCGGGTACTCGATTTACGTGGGCATGAGTTCGACGACACATGGGCAACTTAATGTATCCTAGCAGACTTCATGCCCACGTGAGCAGAAAACACACCTCAAGAGCAACCCCAGCCCGTCATAAATCTCATGCTCTCTCCAACGTGGGCATGGCACCCCTGAAACTCTTGCCATGAATACTTCAACTCCAACCCGAAATTTTGCCATCGTCGGCGTGGCTGGCTTTGTGGCTCCGCGCCATTTGGAGGCCATCCGCCGTTGCGGTGGGCGGCTGCTGGCGGCGGTTGATCCGCACGATTCGGTCGGCATATTGGACCGCTATTTCCCCGAGGCCCGGTTCTTCACTGAAATCGAACGGTTCGACCGCCACCTGGAAAAACTCCGCCGAGGGGATGAGGCGAGCCGCGTTCACTACCTCAGCGTCTGTTCCCCGAACTATCTGCACGACGCTCATGTGCGGCTGGCCCTGCGCGTGCATGCCGACGCCATCTGCGAAAAACCGCTGGTGATCAACCCGTGGAATCTCGATGCCCTGGCCGAACTGGAACAGGAAACAGGGGGCCGGATCTGGACCGTTCTCCAACTGCGTTTGCACCCGGCCCTGATCGCCATCAAGGAGGCGGTGCAGGCTGGCGGACCCAAGCGGGAGATTTGCCTGACCTATATCACGCCCCGTGGCTCCTGGTATGCACGGAGCTGGAAGGGCTCGGTGGAGAAATCGGGCGGCGTGATCATGAATATCGGCATTCACTTTCTCGACGCGCTCTTGTGGCTCTTTGGCAAAGTGGAAAAGAGCGAGGTTCACTTGCTTACGGCGGATAAGGCGGCCGGTGCGATCGAGTTGGCCGGCGCACGCGTGCGGTGGTATCTCTCGGTCGATGCACGGGATCTGCCCGCCGAACGTGGCAATGGTGGCGCAGCCGGATCCCGAGCCGCCTATCGATCGCTGACACTCGACGGCCGCGAGATTGATTTCTCGACCGGTTTTGACGATCTCCACACTAGGGTCTATGAGGAAACCCTTGCCGGTCGTGGGTTCACCATCGCCGACGCCCGGCCGGGTATTGAACTGGTGCATTCGATTCAGCAGGCCCGGGTGGTGGCGGCAGGCAGCGCATTGGAGCCCCATCCGCTGGCGTCGGAAAAGTAGGTCAGGCTATTGCCTGACGATTCCGGTGGACTTCGATCGGCGTCTCGTGTCTCCGGCCTTGGAGCGCGGTCTCACATCGGCGGTCGCTTTGGACCGCTTTGAAGAACCGCGTGATTTTTCGCGCGAGTGAGCAGTGCCAGGTGTGGATTTTCCGCGAACTCCAGGGCGAGCCAGACTGGCATCCACGGCTTTGTGCAGCGAGTCGCAAATGAATTGGTTCAGGCTCAGGCCCGACAAATCCGCGGCCATGCTGATTTTTTTGTGAAGCTCCGGCTCCATTCGCGTCAGCAGCTTTCCGGAAAAGGGCTTCTCAGGGCTTTCCTTGCGCGAGGCGCACAATTCCAGATAGTCGTCCACCGAATCGGAAAAGGCGGTTTTGAGTTCCCGCGGTGTTTTTCCTTGAAAAGTGATCACATCGCGTACGCCGAGGACTTCACCGTGAAACAGTCCGGCTTCGGCATCGTACTGGGCACGTCCGCAGTAACCCCGGTACGGTCCCACAGTGTAAACGCATTGATCCTTAATGGTTGCCATATTGCACACCTGCACTTTCCAGAAATGCTCGGACGGACCTTACCGCGCCGCGATCGGTGTCTGGCGACGGGTGGGGACGGTGAAAGACCGCGCGCACACCATTGAGGACTACCCGCACGCGCGACCCTCGACCTTTCGTGACTTCGGCCCCCAGATGGCGAAACAGGGCTTCAATGTCGCGCCATTTAATATTGGCCCGCATAGGCTCGGCAAAGATCGCGGCGAGAGTGTCTTCGTGCTTGCCCACACCGAGAATAGTATCACAATACGATACTATTGTCAAGGCGGATCGTAGGTCAGGCTATTGCCTGACGATTTCCGTGGTAGCTATCAGTTCACGCGCGTGTAACCGCAAAATGGCGATTCACTAACGCCTCCGCTCGCCTGGCGAGCGGTCGGTATGAGCGACCGGCGGAAGCCGGCCGTTGAGGTGATGCGGGATCTATATGACCAGCACCAGTCGGCGCTGAAGGAAACAGGGGGCTTACGCCCCCCGCTCGCCTTGTTGTGCCAATTCCGCGGCGATCGTTTCGGCGGCTGTTCCGTTGCCGTAGAGATTCGCGCCGACTGACCAGTCGGGACGAGACTCTAATGCGACAGAAATGGCCGCTTCTACGTCTGCGGACGTGGTGGGATCGGCCAAGCGATTGAAGCCCAAATCGACCAACTCGGTCCATTCAGTTTCGCCGCGGAGCGTCAGGCAGGGTACGCGATGGAAATAGGCTTCCTTCTGTACGCCGCCGGAGTCGGTGACAATCAACCGCGCGCCGCATTGCAGGGCCATCATGTCGAGATAACCCAGCGGATCGACGAACCGCACTCCTTGATAGTACTCCTCACGCTCCGTGTGAGGGGAGGCATCACGCGGAGCGTGATGGATACTATGCCGGGCCAGTGCCTGGCGGGTCCGCGGATGCAGCGGTACGATGACCGGCACGTTGTGGGCAACTTTGGCGAGCGCCGTGAAGATGGCCGTCAGCCGCGCGGGATCATCCGTGTTTTCCGCGCGGTGAACTGTGGCCAATACGTATTCCTTCTCGCGCACACCCAGGTCGGCCAGGATCGGTCGGTTGCGGGCTTCGGAGCCAAAAACGAGCGTGGCGTCGTACATCACGTCCCCCACTTGCCGCACGTGCGGGCCGGCAATCCCTTCGCGGCGCAGATTCTCCACCGCCCCGTCCGTGGGGGCGAACAGCAAATCGCTGACGTGATCGGCCAGAACGCGATTGACTTCCTCCGGCATGCGGCGATTGAACGAGCGCAAACCGGCTTCGACGTGGGCCACTGGAATGTTGAGTTTGGCCGCCGCCAGGGCGCCGGCCAGTGTGCTGTTGGTGTCGCCGTAGATCAGAACCAGTTGCGGAGCCAGGCTAGGCAGCAGTTCGTCCAATGCCAGCAGCATCCGGCCGGTTTGGGCCGCGTGTCCACCGGAGCCAACGCCCAGGTGATGGACGGGTGCGGGAATGCCCAATTCGCTGAAGAACACGTCCGACATGTTCTCGTCGTAGTGCTGGCCCGTGTGGACGAGAATCTCGGTCAGCTTGCCCTGCTGACGGATGGCGCGCGAAACGACTGCGGCTTTGATAAATTGGGGACGGGCGCCGATGATGGTGACGATTTTCATGAAATCCCAAACAATTCGTGTCTACAATCCTGTGAGCGGCACGGCGCTAGCCGCCGGTCTGGGTGCGGCAACAGATCCCAAAAAACCGGTGGCTAGCGCCATTCCGCTCACGAAGGCATATGTTCCTTGTGGCGCTGGATACAGGCTTCGATCCGCGTACGATTGGCACGCTGCCAGTCGATGGTGTTACGCAGGCCATCTTCTAGCTGAGTGTTCGCGATGAAAGCCAATTCGCGCTGGGCCTTAGCCGTGCTGCCGTACCGCTTTCCACTGTGATCCCACTTTCGCTTTTCCCCCAACTGGACTTTGGAATCGCTATGGGAGAGCCTGACAATCGCCTGGGCGAGTTCCAGAATCGTCGTCTCTCGTCCGCTCGCCAGATTGTAGACTTCGCCAAGCGTACCCTGCATAGCACAGCGCACTAACCCATCCACAATGTCGTCAACATAGATGAAATCTCGCGTGGCCTCTTCATTCTCCACCAGCAGCGGCAGTCCCGTCAGCGCCCGATAAATGAACGTCGGGGCCACGTTGCGCCAGACAGTGGCCGGCGTGCCGCGCCAGCGGCCAGCGCCAAGTACTTCCCCAGGACCGTAAACATTCTGGAACCGCGCTTTGACGAACGGGACGCCATGACGCTGGAAATAATAGTTGCCATACAACTCGCCGATGATTTTGGAGATCTGGTACGGACTGTCCAAATAGAGCGAGACGGGAGCGTCTTCGGTCGTGGCTTCAGCATCGTCGAACGTCTTCTCGGCCACGGTGCAGCCGGCGGAAGAATAGACCACTTTGCGGATGCGGCCAAAACCTTTAATCCGCTCCAGCAGCTTAAGCGTGGTCAGCGTGTTGTTCTCATGATCCGCCAGCGGATCGTGCATCGAGCTCTGGTTGCCATGGTAGGTCGCCAAGTGAAATACATAGTCGAAGCGATCGTCCAGGCGAGCCAGCACACGGTCGTCCGTGATCGAGCCTTCGATGAATTCGATCAGCGGCGACTCGGGCAAGTTGTCACGCTCGGCGGAGAGCAAATTATCGACTACCGTGATCTGCGCGGCGCCATCGGCTAGCAAGCGGCGCACCAGGTTACTGCCGACGAAACCGGCTCCGCCAATGATGAGATAAGTATGTGACATGAGGTGTCAATCATGTAGGGTGGGTGCTTGCACCCACCATAAATTGGACCGTGCCGAGACAGCGTGGGTGCAAGCACCCACCCTACTTCGACATTTCCCTGAGGTGCGTGTAGGTCTGCGTCACTCCGAACTGGCGATAATATTCGACCGCCGCCGCCACGCCTGTTTCCAGCGGCGTCTCGACCTGCCAGTTGAAATCGCGGTTCGTGCGGCTGGGGTCCAACAAGATCGTAAAGGCGTCGTCCGGGCTGCGGGGGCGGACTTCGACCTTGGGATCGGGGGGCAAACCTAGGGCACTGACTGTGGCGTCGTACAGTTCCTGGATCGAAAAATCGCGGCCCGAGGAAATGTGGTAATAACCTGTTCCGCCGCGGCCGTCGAGCGCCCCTTCGACCACGGCCAGCAGATCGTCAACGTAAACAAAGTCCCGCCGCGTATCGACACAGAAGCAGGCCTTGCCGGCGCTCAGCCGGCTGTAGAACGTCGGCAGCGGCCCGCTAATGTTCCGCGGACCATAGCAGTTGGCCAGCCGGAAGGAGACGAACTCCAAGCCGGACAGCGCAATATAATTCTCGCCGGCCGTTTTGCTGATGGCATAACTACTGCCGCGCGGATCGAGTACATGTTCCAGCCGGATCGGCTGCTCTTGTGGGCGAAGGCCGTAGCAGAGGGCGGTCTGGAAGTAGACGAGGCGTTTGGTGCCCACCCGGCGCGTAGCCGCCACAATGTGGCAGGTACCCAGCACATTGGTCCGCACGTCCTCGGTCCAATCGGTGGGATCCTTGTACGATGCCGCAGCATGCACAACCTGTTCGGGTTGGAACGCGTCGAACGCCCGATCGACCACGCCCTGCTCCGCGATGGTTCCTTCAATGAGCGTCAGCCCGGGTCGCGGCACGAGATTGTCGCGCCGCCCGGTGGCGAAATTGTCGATGACGCATACTTCATCGCCGCGGCTCAACAGCCGGTCGGCCAGGTGGGAGCCGATGAATCCGGCGCCCCCCGTAATTAAAACTCGCATCAGACGCTCCTTGTCGTGT
>JAIOPX010000271.1 GCA_021413705.1 Planctomycetota bacterium
CATCCATTGCCGACTGCCGCTGGGTTCGGTCGAACGGTTCAGCGGCGAAGTGGGCCGCGTGCGGCAGGAACTCGACGATATGGCAGGCGACAACGACGTGCTGTTGGTCTGTCGCACAGAGGCAGAGATCAAGCGGCTCTCGGAACTGCTGTCGGGAGCCAAGCTGACGCAGAAGAAGCGGGTGCAGTTCACGGTGGGACATCTGCGGACCGGTTTTCGGTTCGACGCCGAGCATTTGCTGGTTGTCAGCGGGAGCGAACTCTTTCATCGGCAGGATCTGCCGCGCCCAGCCCGGCGGCGGCTGGGTAAGTCAATTGACAGTTTCACCGAGCTGCGTGAGGGGGATCTGGTGGTCCATCTGACGCATGGTCTGGGGCGTTATCGCGGCCTGTCGCTGCTGGAGAAAGACGGCGCGGCGGTGGAGCATCTGGCGATCGAGTTTGCCGGGGAAACGAAAATCTACGTGCCGGCCACGCGGATCGCGCTGATTCAAAAATACGTCGGCGGGAGCAAGTCGCGGCCCCGGCTGGCCACCATCGGCGGCCGAACCTGGGTGCGCCAAAAACAGGCGGCCGAAAAAGCGGTGATCGACCTGGCGTCCGACATGCTGGAGTTGCACGCCGCTCGGGCCGCACGACCGGGCATTGCCTTTCCGCCGGACACGGAATGGCAGCGGGAGTTCGACGCCGCGTTCCCTTACGATGAAACGCCCGACCAGCTCACGGCGCTCACATCCATTAAAGAAGACATGCATCGGCCGCGTCCCATGGACCGGCTGCTGTGCGGCGACGTGGGTTATGGCAAGACGGAAGTGGCGATCCGCGCCGCATTCAAGGCGGTCGACAGCGGCTATCAAGTGGCCGTGCTGGTACCGACGACGATCCTGGCCGAGCAGCATCTCAATACATTTCAGAGTCGGATGGCGGAGTTCCCGTTCCAGATCGCCGCGCTGAGTCGCTTCAGCACCAAGGGGGAACAGCAGAAGGTGATCGAGCAGTTGGCCGAAGGAGCGGTGGACATCGTCATCGGCACTCATCGGCTGGCCTCGCAGGACGTGGCGTTCCACAACCTGGGTTTGGTCATCATTGACGAAGAGCAGCGGTTTGGCGTCGAAGTGAAAGACCGGCTGAAACGTCTAAGGCACACGGTGGACGTGCTGACAATGACCGCCACGCCGATTCCGCGAACGCTGCATCTGTCTCTCGTGGGGGCGAGGGACATTTCGAACCTGGAAACGCCGCCGGAAGAAAGGATGGCCGTCGAAACCAAAGTGACACGGTTCGATGAGGATCTGATTCGCCATGCTGTGCTGCGCGAGCTGGCCCGGCAAGGGCAGGTGTTCTTTGTTCACAATCGGATCGAAGATATCCAGTTGCTGGCCGCCCGGCTACAAAAATTAGTGCCGGAGGCGAAGATCTCCATCGGCCATGGACAGATGCCAGAGCATCAGCTTGAGCAGGTGATGCTGGATTTTATCGCCCACCGCTTCGACATTCTGCTGGCTACGACGATCGTCGAAAGCGGGCTGGATATCCCCAATGCCAACACCATTTTCATCGACGAGGCCGATCGTTACGGACTGGCCGACCTGCACCAGCTTCGCGGCCGGGTGGGGCGCTATAAGCATCGGGCGTTTTGTTATTTGCTGTTGGACCCGCGGCGGCATATTGCGCCGAACGCGGCCCGCCGGCTGCGGGCGATCGAAGAGTTCAGCCAGATGGGGGCTGGGTTTGCCATCGCGATGCGCGATTTGGAAATCCGTGGCGCCGGCAACATCCTCGGCACAGAGCAAAGCGGCCACATCGCGGCGGTCGGGTATGAGATGTATTGCGAATTGTTGGAGGAAGCCGTGCGGAAGTTGAAGCGGGAGCCTTCGCGGGGACGTGTCGATGTGGACATCGTGCTGCCGGTGGAGGCTCACCTGCCGCGGAGCTACGTGGGCGATATGCGGGCGAAGCTGGACCTCTATCGGCGGCTGGGGCGCGTGACGCTGGACGCGGACGTCAGCGAGTTGGTTGCCGAGATGGTCGATCGTTTCGGGCCGCTGCCGCCGCCTGCCGAGCAGCTCATTGAACTGACGCGGCTGCGATGCGACGCCGCGCTGTGGGGTCTCGACGCCATCCAGATCGAAGACAGCTATCTGGTGCTTCGCTATCGCGATCGCTCGCGAATCGAGCAACTTGCACGGCTTGGCGGCGGGCGGCTCAGAGTGGTGGACGAGGCGACCGCCTATTTGCCGCTGGGAGGTGCTGTGAAAGATCCTGAAGCAGTGCTATCAGCCGCCAAAACGCTGTTGCGGCCAAAATGAGCAGACGGCTATAATCCCGCCCCCGATTGCCCCTTTTGAACCACTGTTGGCAGCCTGGCTTTCGCATGCTTGCTCCGAACTCGCCTTGCCTGCATCCTCGTGCCAACCCCCGTTGGAGTACAGCCTTTGGGCTGCTTGTATTTCTCTTACCGCTCCTGATTGCTTCTTCCGCCTCTGCCCAGGTTGCGGCCGGGCCTCCTGCCTCCGGTCCCGTGGATGACCAGGTCATGGCCTGGGTGGGCAACCAGCCCATCTTTGCCAGCGAGATCATGGTGCGGGTCGATCAGTTGATGGAGGAGCATCGCAAGCAGATTCCGCCGGAGCGGTGGAATGAGCAGCGCGTGGCGCTGTCTCAGCAGGCGCTCAAAGTGGCTGTGGAGTCGAAGCTGGTGCTGGTGGACGCATTTCGCAAGATCCCGCCTCGAAGCGGAACAAATCCCTAAGTTGCTCAAAAGTGCAAAGGTGGAGTCGCGTTCGGAACTGGAAAAGAAACTCATCGCCGGTGGATCGTCGTTGGAACAACAACGGCGTGTTTACTATGAGCGCAGTTTGAGCTATCAGTGGCTACGGTCGGCGGCCAAAGTGGACACCGAAATCAGCCACAACGAGATGTTGGCCTTTTATGAAGCCCACCTGAAAGACTACGAGCGGCCGGCGCGGGCCCGTTGGGAGCAACTCAGCATCAGTCTCGATCGCGTTCCCTCGAAACAAGAGGCCTATGCCAAGTTGGCCGCATTGGGAAACGACGTGATGCGTGGCGCACCGTTGGCGGACGTGGCCCGGGCTGGTTCCCACGGTGCAACCGCCCCGCAAGGTGGCCAGCGGGATTGGACGACCCGGGGAAGCCTAGCCTCCAAGGTGCTCGATGAAGCCCTGTTCAGCCTGCCGGTCAATTCGCTGAGCCCGATTCTGGAAGACGAACGGGCCTTTCACATTATTCGCGTGCTGGAGCGTGAAGACGCCGGCCGAACTGCGTTCCGCGATGCCCAAGTAAAGATCAAAGAAGAAATCGAAAAATTGCGGCGCGAGAAGGCCGTGCAAGATTATTATGCGAAGCTGCGGAAGGAAACACGGGTCTGGACCGTGTTCGACGATCCAGGTACTGCCCAGCGGTTCGCCGAAACGCAAAGAGTGGAGGTCAAGCGGTAGCGCCGCAATCTGGCCATGCCCGCTCCGGCCCAAAATATCGAACTGAAGGCCCGCATCGGTTCTCTGGAAGTCGCCCGCCAGCAGGCGCTCCAGGTGGCGACACAACAATTGGGCGTCGAGCGGCAGTGCGACACCTATTTCTTCGCCCCGCAAGGGCGGCTGAAGTTGCGGGAGATCGAAGGGCAGCCCGCTATCTTGGTGGCCTACCATCGCGAAAATTCCACTGCCCCCCGGCCGAGCGACTATCTGTTGATCCCGGCAACCGATCCGGCCGGCCTGCGCGATGCGTTGGCGATGACGTTGGGGGTGCGGGTAGCCGTGCGAAAGCGACGGGAGATTTTTCTTCACCATCAGGTGCGGATCCACTTGGACGAGGTGGAAGGGCTCGGTACGTTCATCGAGTTTGAGGCGGTAGTCGGCCAGGCTGGCTGCGGAGAACCGCCGGTGGCTGACGTGGCGGACGGTTTTGCCAAGCTCCGTTTCTTGCAGGAGCATTTTGGCATCGGCGCGGCAGACTTGATCGAAAGTTCCTACGGCGACATGTTGTCCCCATGACGAGTTGGGGGGCTTTTCCCCAACCCACGACGTTGCGCCCCGTTCTGTCAGTATCAGCGGACGTTCTGCCAGCTTTAGCACCGGATTCCGCTGCGGCGGTGAATTGTGGAAACGCCTCCCGCCGGGTACATTGCAGGGAGAGGCGCTGAGGGGATCCGCGCCGCCGTGAATGCAGTACTGTCGCCACAGGTTGCCCGCCATGTCTGGAAAAGCTGGAACGATTGGAAACGCCCCCCGAGAGACAACCGTCGCGGCCCAACAAGCCGCTCCAGAGACCGCGCTGCTGCGGCTTGGCGACCAGGAAATCGAGTTGCCTGTCGTCGTCGGCTCCGAAGGGGAACATGCGGTTGATATCTCGAAGCTGCGCTCACAGACCGGCTATATCACCCTCGACGAAGGCTACGTCAACACGGGGACCACAACCAGCGCGATCACGTATCTCGATGGCGAGACGGGCATCCTTCGCTACCGCGGCTACCCGATCGAGGAACTGGCCGCTCATAGCGATTTTGTGGAAGTCAGCTACCTGCTGATGTTCGGCGAATTGCCGAGCGCGGAGCAGTTGGACGAGTTTCGCCAGGGCCTGCGGCAGCACACGATGCTGCACGAAGACATCAAATCGTTCTACAGCGGTTTTCCGCGCGATGCCCATCCGATGGCGATCCTCGGTTCCGTGGTCGGGGCGCTCTCGACGTTCTACCAGGACTCGTTGGATCCGAAGGATCCCAGCCAGGTCAACATTTCGCTCTACCGGCTGATGGCCAAGCTGCCGACGATTGCGGCCTTCAGCCACAAGAAGTCGATCGGGCAGCCGTTCATCTACCCGCGCAATGATCTTTCGTACTGTGCGAACTTCCTGCAAATGATGTTCGCGGTGCCCACGGAGGAGTACACGGTCGATCCCGATTTCGCGGAAGCTCTGAACTTGCTACTAATCGTCCACGCCGACCACGAGCAGAACTGCAGTACGTCTACCGTGCGGATGGTCGGTTCGGCCGACGCCAATCTGTTCGCCTCGATCTCTGCCGGCATCTGTGCCCTGTGGGGGCCGCTGCACGGCGGGGCCAACCAGGCCTGCGTCGAGATGCTCGAACGGATCAAGGCCGACCCGGACGGCGTGGGCAAATATGTTGATCTGGCCAAGGACAAAGACAGCGGCTTCCGCTTGATGGGTTTTGGGCACCGCGTCTATAAGAACTACGATCCCCGGGCCAAAATCATCCGCGCTACTTGCAACCGGCTGCTGTCCAAGATGGACCGCAAAGATCCGATTTTCGAGATCGCCCAGGAGCTGGAATCGGTGGCCCTGAGCGATCCCTACTTCGTGGAGCGGAAACTCTATCCCAACGTCGATTTCTACTCGGGCGTGGTCTACCGCGCCCTGGGCATACCCGTCGGCATGTTCACCGTGCTGTTCGCCATGGGTCGGCTCCCCGGCTGGATCGCCCACTGGATGGAAATGCACGAGTCCAACACCAAACGCATCCAGCGGCCCCGGCAGGTGTACACGGGGGCTCAGAAGAGGGAATATCTGCCGGTCGAGAAACGGTAGTGGCGGACGGGGTCCGGAGTGGCATGCCCACGTTTGAGTGAGCACGATCATCGTTTCACGGTCGATGCTAAGTTTACGCGCAATGGCCAATTAACGTGGGCATGTCCTGCGCTCTACAACTGCCCATCCAGCGCCAACTGGTGGAAGTAGTGCGGCACGTTGTCCTGGTTCTTCAGTAGCCAGTCGATCGTCGGCTCGTGGTGCATCGCTTTGTGGATCGCCTTGGCGATCGCTTCGCGATTGGTGGCAAACAGGATCTTGGGGTCGATCTCCGTATTGACGACGCTCGGGTCGAGCCAGACGGAGATGATGATACCCAGGTCGTTGACCTTGTTCTTGGGGATGTCGCCGGTGCGGACGGCGTCGAGCACCCCATGGGCGATGGCGGCCTGCACTGTGCCCATGAGGATATTGGTGTACTTCTCGTTGTTGACGGTCACCTTGCTGACCATGAGCGTGGCCGGGCGGATCTGGACGTCGCTATTGAGGATGGCGAAAACCTTGGTGTGCCCTTTGACCTGGTTGCCGATCAGATTGGCGATGGCATAGCCGACTGGGCCGTCGAGTTCGCCGATAACGACTTCCGGCTCCGCCGCCGACCAGGACGGCTCGGCTTCGACCAGGGCTTCGCCGGTGCGGAGCACGATGCGACCGGCTTGATGTTTCTTGGATTTCTTCTTTTGCTTGGCGGATTTCTTGGCCATGGTGATGATCCTTGTTGCTGGAATTTAAACTCTTGCCGAAACTATCGCTTTGCCCCCACTCGCCGAAACAATGCAATCACTCCCCAGATTGCAATTGCCGCCAGCATAGCGTAGAAGACGATCCTACCAACGATCTTTCCCTCTTCGTGAGCAGTCTTGTTGCCAAAAAGAGGTTTGCTCGTTGGTTCGGTGCTGATGGGCATAATCGTTCGTGCAATTGCCT
This sequence comes from Planctomycetota bacterium, assembly GCA_021413705.1. Taxonomy (GTDB): domain Bacteria; phylum Planctomycetota; class Planctomycetia; order Pirellulales; family UBA7805; genus JAIOPX01. The sequence continues at coordinate 6,492 of JAIOPX010000271.1, forward strand.
CGAAACTCGGTTGATACTGATCATACTTGCTCGACTCCAGCATGCAGTGCATGGCGTACAGCTTATTTCCGTGAATCAACATATAGTCGATTTTTGTAAGGTTCCCCCCCGCAATGGTTGCGTCTTTCGGAGAGATTGCAAGCCAAGCTACAGGCACCTGAGATCCCGCAAGTTTGCCCTGCCCGCGGATGTTAAATTCACCCTTGGCGTCATCGTGTTGGATCTCAAGCACCTTATCAAGTGTCATAGCATTTGGCATTGCGTGGACCTTGAGCCGAAAGTTTTCACCATATGAGTCTTCAGGGCCTTCTTGGGGGCTGCGTGCCGTTAGCAACGTGTCGGCGTCCTCTAGCACCTCCCAGTCTGCAGGTATGACTATGGACAAATCCTTCAAGTCAAGCTTGCGTGTTGCTGAGGGAACTGTTGCGAACACGCTGCCGCTACTGAACGCCGCGATGACAAAGAGGAGAGAGATTCGCATCTTTAGCTCCGAGGATATTCTGTTGGCTGCCCGCGACATAGCAAGGAATCGACAGTGCGTTAGGATCATGTCATTGATACGCTGCGCGTACCCTACAGCTTCTTCAGTCTTTGCTTGAACTCGGCAAAACCTTTCTTATAGGCCGCGCTCCATTCCGTATTGGGCTTCACTTCGCCCCGGTATTTCACCAACACGGCGGCCGCGTCGGCGACTGTGAACGGTGTTTTTATTTTCTTCTTGCTGCGTAAGTTCGATTCCAGTGCGGCCAGGGCCGTTACGGCGGCCCCCAGCGCCGGGCCCTCTTCGCTCTTGAGGCGTTTGAGCGGACGGCCCAGCACCGTGGCCAGGATCTCGCACATCAGGTCGCTCCGCGAAACGCCGCCGGAGACGCTGATGTCGGTGATTTTCTGGCCGGCAGCTTCATGGGCCTCGACGCCCATCGCAATCAGATAGGCCAGGGCTTCCAGCGATGCGCGGCGGCGGATGCCGTGTGCGGTCGGTTCGCCGCCGAACCAGCGGATGCCTACTTTCTTGCCGGTGATGCCCAGGGAGGGCTCGCTATAGAGGAACGGCATCACACCCACGCCGTCGCAGCCGGCCAGGACGCGGCGGGCTTCACCTTCGAGTTGGTCCCACTGCTGCTTCGTCCAGCCAGAAGTCGAGCCGGCGGTTTTGTTCAGCAGTGTGGCCCCGTTGGTGTAGCAGCGCATCAACAGATACGGCCCCCAGTTGAGGCACATCACGTCCAGATCGTAAGTCTTGGGTAATTTCTCGGCCGATGAATTGACGACGGCAGAATTGCCCAGGATGATCGCCACTTGGCCGGGGCCGACCGCGCCGCCACCGACGAGGCCCGCCTGCTGATCGTCGGACGTGGGAAATACCAGCGGGCGTTTCTTGGGATCGAGGCCGGCTTCGATCGCCAGATCTTCCGACAGTGGGCCGATCGGTTCGTACTGGTCAATAATTTTTGGCAATTGCTTCCAGGCCAATGCGCGGAGCTTTTCGTCGGCCAGTGCGCCCAGCATCCCGCGCGACCAGCGGCGACGGCGGAAATCGAGGATGCCGGTCGAGGCGGCGCTGGAGATGCTTGTCACGTCGAAGTTGCCGGTCAGATAGCCCGCGGCGAGCGGCCCGTGCAGCAAGATCCGCCACGTTCGTTTCCATAGCTCATGCGAAAGATAGGCCGGGTCTTCGTCCTTCACCAGGTGGCTGAGCGAATAGCGATCGGCCCAGGGTCCACCGATGAGTTTGATCACCGCCTCGCGTCCGCCGAGCCGCTTTTCACCTTGCTCGCGATAAGCGGCCAACGTCTGATCGTTCCAGCAGATGGCGCGGCGGACTTGCACGCGGTCTTTATCGATCCGTCCGGCCGTGTGGTGTGTGGCCGAAATGCCGCCGGCCTGCCAGTCGTTCAGCCGGCCCGCTTCTCGCAGCCGAGCCGCGATGGCGCGCACGCTGGAGCGCGCCTGACCTTCGAGCTGCATCAAGTTCAGTTCGGAGATCGCCAGATTCTCCGGCTCCCCTTTCCACAGGTCGGTTGGGAGATTGACCTGCGAAACGACACGGCCATCAAGATCGAAGGCCAGACATTTCACAGCCCCAGTGCTGAAGTCCCAGCCGGTCAGGATGCTATCGTCGGTTACGCAACGGAGTGGTTCGCTCATGGTGTGGCCTCAATAGTTGAAACTCTGCTCACAATGTGACACAGGAGCGCGCTTGCTCCCAGCGCAATCGTGCGGGCCTGACAATATACCAAACGACTGCCTGGGACGGGCAGGCGTGGCCCTTGCAGCGTCTGGGGGAGTCTGGGAAACTGTCCTGGACTGCGGGCTGAGAACCGGTCCGAGCTATCCCCTCACGCTAAGGGGACAGTCCCCAACATTCGCGATTTTAAGCATGGAATTCTTCTCCTTTCATTTAATGCCCTGGGATCGGCTGGGGTCGGATATCGACAAGTTCAAGTCGGTCTGGACCTCGCTTCCCAATACATACTACGACCCGGCTCATGGGCATGAGCTTTACAACCGCTATCTCGATGAACTGGTGCTGGCCGAGGAACTGGGTTTCGACGGCGTCTGCATCAACGAGCATCATCAGAACGCTTATGGCAACATGCCCAGCCCCAACTTGATGGGGGCCATTCTGGCACGGCAGACGAAGCGGGTCAAAATCGCGGTGGTCGGCAACGCTCTGCCGCTCTACAACCCGCCGACGCGCGTGGCGGAAGAGTCTGCCATGATCGACGTGATCAGCGGCGGGCGTTTGATTGCCGGGATGGTTGTCGGCGGCGGGCCGGAATACTACAGCTTCTCGATGAACCCGACGCATGCCCGGAGCATGTACACCGAGGCGCTCGACTTGATTATCCGCGCCTGGACCGAGCCGGGACCGTTCGAGCACTATGGAAAACATTGGAAGCTGAAATATGTGAATCCCTGGCCGGTGCCGTTGCAGAAGCCGCATCCGCCGATCTGGGTGCCTGGCGCCGGCAGTCTTGAGACGGTGCAAATGGTGGCCGAGCGACGCTATGGCTACATGGGCATTCCTTACTTCCACATGGACGTGTTCAAGAAAAACTTCGACGCCTTCCGCGAAGCTTGCCAGAAATGCGGCTACACGGCTTCGCCCTCGCAAATGGGCTGGCTGGTGCCAATCTATGTGGCCGAGTCCGACGAGCGTGCCTGGGCTGAGTATGAATCGCATCTGTTCTATTTTGCTCACAAGTTGCTCAAGGGGCTGGTCGTGTTTCCGCCTGGTTACACCAGCGCCCGGTCGATCGCCCGTATCCGCCAAATGGTCAAGACCTTTATGGCGAGCGTCACCACGCGACAACAGATGATCGACGGAGGTTACGCGATTGTCGGCAGTCCGGCGACGGTGTGCGATCAGTTGAAGGAATACGTGACGCGGCTTGGCGTCGGCAACCTCCTGGGCTTGTTTCAGTTGGGAACATTGCCGGCCGATTTGACGCGGAAAAATCTGACGATGTTCGCTCAGGAAGTGTTGCCCAAGTTGCGAGCGGAACTGGGCCACAGCGCGGTGCCGGAACCGCATACGGCGCAGAAGACGGTTGCTGTTACACGATCATAATCTTAATCCTAATCATAATCTTAATCTTCTTTGCCGGAAGTAATTCACTCGGTTCAAGCAGATGCGATAGAGAAGGACAAGATTAGGATTACGATTAAGATTACGATTAGGATGTTGTTTGACCATGCCAGCCACAATCGAAAACGCATTTCTGAATATCGCCGGCCGCAAGACGCAGTTAGTCCACGGCGGCAATGGCCCCCCGCTGCTCTATCTGCACAGCGCCGGCGGCGAGACGGAATGGATGCCCTTCTTTGAGCAGCTTGCCGAGAAGTGGCATGTCTATATTCCTGCCCATCCCGGTTTTTCGCTCAGCGAAGGGCTGGAAACGATCGACGACATGCAGGATCTGGTCTGGCATACGCTCGACCTGATGGACGAGCTGAAGCTGGAACGCGTACCGGTGGTGGGATTTTCGCTCGGCGCCTGGCTGGGTGCGGAGCTGGCGATCCACCGCCCGGAGCGCGTTTCAAAGTTGGCGATGATTGCCGCGGCTGGGATCCACGTCCCCGGCGCTCCCGTGGCGGAATTGTTCATCGACGATCTCGATGAGCTTACGGAACTCCTGTTCTACGACACCAAGTCCCCCGGGGTGGCCCTGGGTATGCCCACCAGCATGGAAGATTCGCGAATCTTGCTCTGGATCCGGGCCCGCGAAGCCACTGCGCGGATCGCTTGGAATCCCTACCTGCACAATCCCCGCCTTCGACAGCACCTACACCGTATTCAGTGTCCAACGCTGGTCATCTGGGGACGCCACGACAAACTCATCCCGCTGGCCCACGGCGAATGCTATGCAAAAGAGATTCCCGGTGCCAAGCTGGAAGTGATCGAAGAGTGCGGCCACATGGCGCCGTTTGAGAAGTGCGAAGAGCTGGTGGCGAAGCTCGATCGGTTTCTGAATTAGGCGAAGCCTACTGCCCGTCCACATACGCGTCGAACGGCAGCGGGTAGGACGGCATCCAACCCAGAGGGATGGTTATGCCGCTGATCCAGCGGGCTTCGTGCGAGGCCAGGAAGGCCACCGTGGAGGCCACGTCTTGTGTGGCGCCGATGCCTAGGGGATGGCAATCAACCAGCTTGTCCCAGACCTTGGTGGTCATGCCGGCGGCATAGCGCGCGGACATGGGCGTTTTGACCAGGGCGGGGGAAACTCCGACGACACGAATGCTCTTGGGAGCATATTCTACGGCCAGGGAAGCAGCGCGGCGCGGCTGACGTGCATCACGCCACTTAAGTTCACCTCGATAATCTGCTGCCACTGCGCGTCGGTCAGCCGGGAGAACGGGCCGGCCACGTCGTAGCCGGCGTTGTTGACGACCACGTCGAGTCGCCCCATCTCTTCGACGACCGCGTCGATCGTGCGGGTCACCTGGTCCGGCTTGGTCACATCACATTGATTCCAGGAGCAGGCGAGCTTGGCTTCGTCGAGTCGGGTGAGCAGCCGTGTCGGCTCATGCAACGACGCGGCGACCACGACTGCCCCTTCACGAGCCAGTCGCTCGGCAATCGCGCCGCCAATGCCTCGATTGCTCGCGCCGGTAACAATAGCCACCTTGCCGGCAAACCGATTAGGGAGCATGCGCGAAGCAGCCGAAGAAGACGGCTGATCAACACGCTTGACGGACCTCGTGGCCATGCGGACGCTACCCAGGTCGGCGGAAAATGACGTGAAAACGATTGACGCATTTTGGCTGAGGGGAGCGAATCGGTCAATGAGCCCTGGTTAGGCTGGAGGCTGCAGGATGAGGAAAGGGCGTGCTGAGTGCGAGAACCGCGAAAAAACGAGTAATACTGGCGGTGTTTGCCCCTTATCGCGGCCGGATATTGATTGCGCTCGTTCGCCGGCAAACCGCCGCAGCAGGTACTCAGCTTCGTCTCCAATAATCCGGCTTCCGGCTGCCATGCGCGACTGCTTTGATGATGAGTTGTTCAGCGTCGTGCCAGTAGACGATGTGGAAGGGGAAGCGAGGCACGATCTGGAATCGAGACTCGTCGTCAAGCTTCTCGCCCATTTCTGGATTCGCCAGTATTTTCTGAATGGTGGCCGCCACAGCCTGCTCGAATTTCTCAGCAGCACGCTGACTCTGAACCTGATACCAATCGAGCGATTGTTGAAAATCGTCGTCTGCTTTAGGAAGAAATGTTACCTTAATCATGCTTGCGAATGCGTTCCCTCGCCCTCGCCTGCACATCTTCCCACGGTATAGTCTGAACGCGTCCTTCTTTATATTCTTGCCAGCGCAATCTAATAATCGCGCGCCACTCATCGTCAAGGGGCGGAGCATGCTCCGCTGGCAGCGAATCTAACAGCTCATCTGCAAGCTGGGAACGTTGCTCGATCGGAAGCGCCATTGCCGCGTGCAGGACGTCTTGATAAATCAGGCTCATACAATTTCTCCTCAGACCCATTCTACGCCAGAATCTGCTTCACCACATTCCCATGCACGTCCGTCAACCGCATGTCTCGGCCGCTGAAGCGAAAGGTCTGCTTTTTGTGATCGACGCCTAAGAGATGTAGCATCGTGGCGTGCAGGTCGTGAATCTCCACGCGGTCGCGGATGGCTTTGTAGCCGTAATCGTCCGTCTCGCCGTGGATGATGCCTCCTTTGATGCCGCCGCCGGCCATCCAGATCGAGAAGCCGAATGGATTGTGATCGCGTCCGTCGCTCCCCTGGGCGAACGGCGTGCGGCCGAACTCGCCGGCGAAAACCACCAGCGTCGAGTCGAGCAACCCGCGCTGCTTCAGATCGGTAAGCAAGCCGGCGATCGGCTTATCAACGGAACGAGCGTTCTTCGTGTGTCCATCTCGCAAGTTGGTGTGCTGATCCCAGCGGTCGCCGTTGCCGCTGGGGCAGGTTAGCTCGATGAACCGCACCCCCCGCTCCACCAGTCGCCGCGCCAGCAGACAGATGCGGCCGTACGTCTGCGTGTTGCGGAACTTATCATTGAGCCCGTACATTTCCAACGTCTGGGGTGTTTCCTTGCTTAAGTCCACCAGTTCCGGCACGGCCGTTTGCATCCGGGCGGCCATTTCATAGTTGGCGATGGCCGACTCCAGCGGATCGAGATCTCCCAAGCGCTTGAGCGAAAGCTGATCCAAGTCGTGCATCAGCCGCATCTTATTGGCTTGCAATTGCGGTAGCCGTTCTCCAGGGCGGATATTCGACACCGGTTCGCCCCGAGCGGAAAAGATCGAGGCCTGATAGGTGGCAGGCAAGAATCCGCTGTTGAAGTTGTCGAACCCCCCGGGGGGAGTCAGGCCGCCGTTAAGCACGATGAACCCTGGCAGATCGCGGCACTGGCTTCCCAACCCATAGGTGACCCAAGCTCCCATGCTGGGGCGTCCCTGAATCGCGTGGCCCGTGTGGAGGAAGTAGTTGGCGAAAGTGTGTTCGGAAAAGTTCGACACCATCGAGCGGATGACCGCCATGTCATCGACATGTTTGGCGATGTTCGGAAACAGATCGCTTACAGGTGTGCCGCTCTGGCCGTAGTTCTGGAACTTCCAGGGGCTGCCGAACGTATTTCCGTTGTTGTTGAACTGCGTCGGCTCCATCTTGGCGCCGAACGGTTTGCCGTGCTCCTTCGTCAGGCGTGGCTTGGGATCGAAGGTGTCCATCTGCGACGGACCGCCATCCATGTAGAGGAAAATAACGCTCTTGGCCTTGGCGGGGAAATGCGTCGGTTTAGGTGCAAAGGGGCCGGTGGCTGGGGTCTTTGGATCGCTATCACCGCTGAAGCCTCGCTCCGACAGCAAGGCACTCAGCGCCACGGCGCCAAAGCCATTGGCGCAGCGCAGCAACATTTCACGACGGGTGACCGGGGGGGTGATGAAGCGATGGCAATGGGACATGGTTGTGGCAGTGAAATGATGGGTTTGCGATTACAGCACTGCTTCCCAGACGCCCTTTGAGCGTCTTCGCCGAGTATCAATGACCCGGCGTCTGGCAAGCAGTGGCACGATCAATCGATAAAAATGAACTCCTTCATGTTCCAAATCACATGCCCCAGGTCAGTCCAGGCTCGGGGTTCCTTCTGCCAGGCATCGCCGGCAATTCCATAGGCTGCGGTTTGTTCTTTGAGAAACGTAACCGCGCGTGCCGTCTCTTCCGAATCGGGGGGGCGACCCAACGCGGTTTCGTACATCCCCTTGACCCGATTCTCGGGCGTGACGTTCGCATCGGCCAGCACGCGTTCTGCCCAGCGGCGGGCTTGTTCCGCAACGAACGGATCGTTCAGCAGGATCAGCGGCTGGGCAGGCACGTTCGAGACGTTACGCCGCCCGACGGCCACACTTGGCACTGGCGTGTCAAACGCCAGCATCATCGGCGAAAGGAAATTGCGACGCACACTGAGATAGACGCTCCTTCGCCCTGCCCCATCCAACGGCCCGCTGCCGGGCCGTCCACGCCCCCCCATGAACGATGTCAGATAGATGGGGACCGGCGGTCCCTCCATCTTCAAATCGAGCCGCCCCGAAACGGCCAGCATCCCATCGCGGATCACCTCACCCTCCAGCCTTCGCAGATTCATGCGATGCAAGAGAACATTGTCTGGGTCCGCTGTTTCCGTCGCGGCATCCGCGGGATGGCTCGACATTTGATAGGTCCGGCTGGTGGCAATCTGCCGGATCAATCGCTTGACCGACCAGCCGTCGGCCACCAACCGAGTGGCCAGATGATCGAGCAATTCTGGATTGGACGGCGGTTGGCCCAGCACGCCGAAATCGTCCACGCTCGGCACGATGCCCCGCCCCAGGAGATGATGCCAGATGCGATTGGCCATCACCCTGGTGATGAAGGGATTGACCTTCGGATCCACCATCTGTTGTGCCAACTCCAGTCGGCCGCTGCCGCGTGCGTAGCTTGGCGCCGTAGAGCCGGTCAAGGCTTCCAAAAATCGTCGAGGGACCCGGCCGTGCGGAGTGCCAACATTGCCCCGGATCAGCAGTTCTTCGTCTTCGCCTGTTCCGTCGAGGATGGCGATCGCCGTGCGCGAGGACTTTTGAATCTGCCCGCCCAGCCGTTGCTCTTCGCGGCGGAGGGCCTCAAACTCGGTAGTCATCCGCTGTGTGGCTGCGGCTTCTGGCGTGAATAATTCTGGATGGCGGACCATCCAGTCCGCCAAGGAGGCCGTTTCTTCAGGCAGGGGGCCGGTGGAAATGGTGCCGGCAGCCAGCCTATCGATTACGGACAGTAGCAAGGTTTGCAGCGACATCGCGGACCCGTCGGGGTCAGGTGTACTGGCGAGCGCGGTGCTGAGTTGCGTTCGCCCGGGCTGCGGCACGGGGGGCGGCTGAGGGCTGGTCGAGATTGCCAACAATTCCAACGGGCCGCCACCCACGGGAACGAGTTCGATGTGGGCGCGATGGCCTTGATAGCGTCCCAGATTGTGCGTAATCCAGCGAGGCTTGTCACCCGCGTTGAACTGCAGGATGAGATCCTTGTGGAGCGGCCCATAGAGGAGTCGGTGAGCGTCCACGACTGTCTGCAACATGCCGCTGCCCCGGACCAGCAAATGGACGCGGCCGTTTTCGATCGTCAGAGTCGGTGTGCGGAGCATCTGCCCGGTGCGCGGCAGGCTGCCCAATTCACCTTCGTCACCCTGCGTTCCAGGCGCCAAGCCAAGCCCGGCCCACAAGCGATCGCGCCGCGCCAAGCCAAATACGTCAATGCCGGTAACCGGCCTCCGCGGGTCGTCGGAGTATTGCAATGCTCCGCTGCGCGTCGGACCTGGGCCGAAGGCAAAACCGTCTTGGACCCAGTCTTGAGCGGCGAGCCGATGGTAGTCGACGGCAAATGCTGGAGGAGGTGTTGAAGTCGATGGACTGGCCGCCGTCGCCCCTGGCGATTGAAGGCGTTTGGCAATCTCATGCAGCGGACTTAGGGGCTCGTTCAGCGCGGCGCGCAAGGCGGCTACCCAGGCTTCCAAACGCTTGGGTTCGAGCGACGGCGTTGGCGCCGCGGGGGTCTGCGCTGCACGCACGATCGCGACCGCCGCGCGCAGGTATTCTGCCGTCTGACCGGCAGCGGGCCGAAGCGACTCGGCAAGTGCTGTGCGAATCTTGGCTTCCGATTGGTTACGCACTTTCCACAGTTCGTCGGCGACCAGACGATTGTGCTCCATCGTGTCGAATGGCGCCTGGCGATAGCTGGAGCTTTGCAGGAACCCTGCCAGCGCGTAGTAGTCCTTCGTGCTGATGGCGTCGAACTTATGATCGTGACAACGAGCACAGGCCACGGTTAAACCTAGGAAGGCCCGGCTCATCGTATCGAGTTGATTGTCGATCTGGTCCGCTTCGTCGCGGCGGATATCCACCGGCGAGTGAACCCAGTCTCCCAGGTACCAGAATCCTGTGGCCAGGACTGATTCGTTATATTTCTTGTCAGGGTTGAGTCGAGCAGGCGCTACCAGGTCGCCCGCCACATGCTCGACCACGAATTGGTTGTAGGGGACGTCGGCATTCAGCGCACGGATGACGTAGTCGCGATACTGCCAGGCGTTGGGAGTGTTGAAGTCATACTCGTGCCCACGGCTTTCTGCGTAGCGCATCAGGTCGAGCCAATGCCGCCCCCAGCGCTCACCAAACTGCGGCGAGGCCAACAAGGCATCGACGACTTTCTCTAGAGCTTGCTGCGTCGGAGCTGGATCGGCCACGAAAGCTTCGACGTCAGCGGGCTTTGGCGGCAGGCCGACAATGTCGAACCAAACGCGTCGCAGCAGGGTTCGCCGGTCGGCATCGGGAGCCGGCTTCAGGTTAGCCTGGTCTAATTTGGCCAGCACGAAGCGATCCAGGTCGCGGCGTGCCCAATCTTGTTGCCGCACGGCAGGGGCCGGCGGATCGGCTACGGCGCGCCACGACCAATGGGCTGCCTTACGCTTGTCCAGCGGAAATGGTTCTTTGGCCGCGCTGACCGGCGGCTCCCCTCCTGCCGGCCAGGGAGCCCCCATCTCGATCCATTTGGTCAGCAGGGCGATCTCGCCCGGAGGCATCTTGGAGGCCGGAGGCATTTCGTAGTCGCCGCGATAATTGATCGCCTCGACCAGCACGCTCTTCTCGGGATGGCCTGGCTTAAGTATCGGGCCGCCGTCTCCACCTTTGACGATCGATTCGAGCGTGTCGAGCCGCAGGCCCCCTTTGAGCTTGGCCGATTTGCCGCTGTGGCATTCATAGCAGCGAGACTCAAGCAGCGGCCGGATCTTGGTGCTGACGAACTCCAGCGTGGCGGCATCGAGCGGCTGCTCTGATTGGGAGGCGGGAGAAGGCTGTGCTTCGGCGGCTGGTGAAATGCTCGTGAGAATGGCCAAGCCGAGCCCGGCCATCCAAGCCAGGGTGGCGGCACTTCTCAACTTGTCAGATTGCGGTCGGATGCACGTCATGCGCGGGTCTCGCGGTGTTGACTTTGCTCGACAATGTTGCTCGACAATGGGATTTCAGGCCAGCCCATAGTATCCTTCACGCTCCGCGTGAAGTGGCGCATCACGCTTCAGCGTGATGGATACTATCAGCATTTTGGGCGGGAGTGCGTGCAGCCAGGGGCGGGATGGGGTCAACGTCCGTCTCGGCGGCGCCAAGCACCCAACCATGATTATAACCAAAACCGGCGGCAATGGCACGCCTCTGTAAAACCCGGCGAGCGGGGGGCGTAAGCCCCCTGTTCTAACCCGCTCTCCCCACGTAGCGCCTCATCAGGACTCCGCAAGCTATCCTTGAAAGTCTCCCCAAATGTGTCCTGTCCCCTCTGGCACTGTAGGACGAATTGGCCCCCGTCAGCTACGATAATCCTCAACCGCCCCCTCAACGCCTGTCATGCTGATGCCCTCAGAACGCTCCTTATCGCTGGCCGACGTGATCGACTTGGAACTGCAAGTGGCAGCCGATCGCGATGCTGATGTAGCGGCCCTACGGCGGCGCGATGCCCAAATCGCCACTCGGTTGGCGGCTCGGGGAATCGATCCGCGACAGCCGTCCGGCCAACAGCTTTTTGTGGCGTGGCTCGATGAACTGCGCGCCGCGGACGGAATCTCCGCCGAAGGATCGACGGGTCGGCGGATCCAACAACTGCTCGCCGGCCTGGGTTTGCTCCTGGCACTGGTTGGCTTGGCCCTGGGGTTGTCGGCGGTCGCCGCATGGCTGCTGTCGGCCAGCGGCAAACCGATCAATACGATTTTCTTTTTGGCCACCGTCATCGGCTTGCAATTGCCGCTGCTGTTGCTTTGGGTCATCGCCTTTTTTCCCACGGCATGGTTAAGCCGCGTGCCGGGGGCCGAGACTATTTATTGGTTGTGGGGCGTAGTGGCCCAGTTGCCGCCGCGGATTGTCGGCTGGATCGTGGCAAAGATATCTCCTGACACAGGACGATTGCTGGGACAGCTCAAGGGGCAATACGATCGTTGGAGTTGGATCTATGGCCCGCTGCGGCTGTGGTTGCTGGTGAGACTGACCCAAATTTTCGCACTCGCGTTTAACGTGGGGCTGGTGGCCGGTTTTGTTCTGTTGAGCTACGGCAGTGATCCGGCATTCGGATGGAAGAGCACGCTGCTGACCGAAGAGCAGATGCACTCCGCGACGCGCATCGTTGCGATACCCTGGAGGTGGATGCCGGTGGATTGGGCAGCCGTGCCTAGCTCAAGTGATGTAATCGCGACACGAGATTGGACTCAATTGGAGACACATGATCGTGGCGCAGGAGACGCTTGGTCGCGATGGTGGCCTTTTCTATTTGCGGGGCTCGTTTGTTACGGCTTGTTGCCGCGGCTGGTGACGCTGTTGATCGCTCACGCCCAGGTTCGCCGGACTCTGCGCGCCATTCGTTTGGATCACAGCGAGTTCGACCGGTTGGCGGAACGGCTCGCCCGGCCGCAGATCGAGACACAGGCCACGGTACCGGAGGCCGACAACGGGTGCCTGAGGCAAGTGGAGCGCCGCCCCAGAAACGCTGAAACCTTGCTTGCCAGCAGCGGCCCCGTTGCCACCCTGGCCTGGGCAGGCGTGCAACTGCCGCCGGAAGAGATCGCAGGCTTGGTGACCGCACGACTCGGTGGCAAGGTTGAAGGAGTGCTTTCCGTCGGTCGTCTCGATCCATCGCACGACGCTCAGGCGATCGCACAAACAGCAAGCAACATGGGTGGCGATGCCAGCGGCAGGGTAGCGTTGGTGGTCGAGGCCTGGGAGCCGCCCGTGGCAGACTACTTGGATTTTGTTACGTCGCTGCGCCGCGCCTTGGGCCGCAACCGGCCGATCTGCGTATTGCTGTACGATCGGGATGCTGCCGGCCGGGCCACGGTTGCACGCGAAAGCGCCGCCAAGATCTGGCAGGATCGACTGGGCCAACTTGGTGATCCCTGGCTCCGCGTGGATTCGCTGGTGGCGACGGGGGAGGGGGGAGCATGACGAGTCCCGTCTTTGTCGTTGTGGGGCACGTGAACCGAGGCAAGTCGAGCATTGTTTCGACACTGGCGGCTGACGATTCAGTTCGGGTCGATGCCACACCCGGCACCACGGTCCACTGCCGCGAGTATCCGGCGGTGGTGGCCGGCCAACGGCTCTACACGCTCATCGACACACCCGGC
>JAIOPX010000192.1 GCA_021413705.1 Planctomycetota bacterium
GGCCAAGGAAGCGGGAGAACAGACCGGAGACTACCCCCGGGATTACCCCCGGGCAGAGCCCGGGGCTATGGGGCAGCAGGCGGAGAACACACCGGAGAACGCCCGGAGAACAAGCGGAGAACAGAATCAGCAACCTGTTGCCGAGCAACAAGTTGCGGCGGAGAACACGAAAAGCGCTCGAAGCTCTTCGAAGCGGCCGGGTAACGGAGGCGGATCGGCGGGGATCAACGTGGTGTTGATGTTGATTTTGTTGACCACAGTAGCCCTCGCTTGCCGAGCGTGGGCTGGGTATACGAGTCAGCGCGATGTACAGAACCAGGACGAAGGATCCGTATTACCTCTCATTCACACATCAGCTCACATGCAGCAGGACTTGTTCGTTATGCTTACTCGTTGCTTACGTCCTCCCGATACCCAGGCACCGTCCGGCAGACGGAGCCTACTGGCGGCCCACTCGCGGCTTTTAAGCAGTGCGGCTGGAGTGGGCTCGGAGGCACTGAAGTCTTACGACTTCAGCTACGAGAATTGCTCCCTGCAGCCTACTACCTCCCGCTTGCAGCCTCACCCCGCAATACTTGGCGGACGCATGGTGACGGAAAATCTCGTCTGGGGAGGCTTAAAATACCTCGAACCCGCCAACTGCTTGCATGTCTCCTACCTAAAAGAGACAATTGAGGAGATCACTCCCCGGATCTTTGAATCTGGCCAATTCGAGCGATTGACCCCTAAGCAAGGAGGGTATTGCGATGCGCGGGCAATTCTTGGTCGCAGCAATTTGCGCGGCTTTCTTCACCCTGGGCAACTCAACTGGGTTCGCCACGGAGGAGTTTCAAATCCTGCCGGTAACGAGCGAAGTCAAGCACATGACCGCCAGCGAAGACTGTCGCTATCTGGCAGTGCTGCATCCGGGCGAGGACGCTCTGACGATCCTGGACTTTAAGACCCAGGAAATTGTCAAGGAACTCAAGACCAATCGCCCCACATGGGCGATCTTTCGCGGCGATCGATTGATTGTCGCCAATGGTGGCGCAGCCACGCTCAGCATCTTTGCACCTTCAAAAAACTGGGAATTGCTGGACGAGGTCAAAGTGGGACGGCCCGAGCCGGAACTGCTCGCCGCTCCTCAGGGGAAAAACTTCAACAACTTCGTGCTGGTCTATTGCGCCGGCGATCGTCGCTACAACATGCCGGTAATGTTAGTCAACATCGCCAAGGACAAGTTTGTCGAACTAAGCAATGGCTGGACGTCGTCGGTCAGCGTGGACTTTGCCGGTCGCAATTATTTCGCGCAAGGAGGCACGGGTTCGCCGTCGCGCGCCATCGGCGGCGTTGGCGACTTCAAGGCGTTGACCAAGGGGAAGCAAATAGGCGTCGCCGGCGGGCATGGCGAGAACATGCCTTTGGTGTACCAGGTGGCGGACGGCCCCTTCTGGTTCGGTGGCCGACAGGTGGCAAAAGGGATTCCACCGCGACTCGTCGGAGATGCGTTGGGAGAGATTGTCGTGCCCGACCGGATGGCGGCAGTCTGCTATGGCGTTAATAAAGACAAACTCACCTGCTATGCACTCAACGCCAGTCTTTCCAAAATCGAGAGTCGCGAGATTACCATTCCAGAAAAGTTTGGCCGACTGCACAAGGGAATCAACGGCAATGACGCCGCCGGAACGGACCACATGCAAGTGGCCGCTACGGTGGACGGCAAATTGTATTGCTACCTGTGGGACTATGGATCCAAAACCGTCTATTTCTCCAAGATGGACGGCTTCAAGGCGCCAGCCCCCTCCAGCGCCGTCGCCAGCAAATCGAAACGACCTGGCTCTACGGAAGCGAGCAAAACTGCGGGGAGCGCGACCAAGGTGGGCGAAGAGGGAGCGATCGCCTCCAACGCGGAGGCTCTACCCAAGAAAATCGAGGTCGGCAAACAACTCAGCTACCGCCTGCTGGCCGAGCAGCGCGAAGGCTCATATCGGCTTGTGAACGGCCCCGCAACCATTCAGATTTCCAATCGCGGAATGCTAACCTGGACTCCCAGCAAGGAAGATGTGGGACCACAAGACATCAAGGTGCGCGTCGTCATCGGTGGCACGGCCACGTTCGTACGGCTGGAAACCGAAGTTGTGGATCTGACCGATGTACCCGAGGCAGCCCGGCCAAAGGCCGACACAGCCGGAGGAGGCAACCGCGGCGAGGAACTGGAGCATGTGGGCGTTCACAGCGTCAATGGCGACCATATAAGCTTGTGCTATGACACAGCCGGAACCATGCTGCTTCTGGACGGTCGCATCCTCCACGTCCTCGACAAGACAGGCATGGTAGTCGAAAAAACGCACGAGTTCGAAGAGAGTTATCGCCAGATTGCCGCCCGTCCCGACTATTACGTCGCCCTGGCGCCGAAGAGTCTGGACCTGATCGACCGCAAGACCTTCAAGGTCATCCGGTCGATTGCTTTGGACTTTTCCCAGGTGGAGATGCTGGCTGTCGATCCTGCCCACAAGCGCTCGTTCGTCACCACGCGAGCGGCGACCAAGAAGAAGCCGTTCGATAAATGCCACCCTGTCGTCGTAGTGGATGAAGTGCGCGGTGAGGTCGAAGAACTGCCCGATGTGTATGGGCTGCGAATCGTCATCGATCCAGCAGGAAAACGACTTTTTACGGCAGCTCAGGATCTTGAGAAAGACGGGCAGGAAATCGATCTGCGGCTCCCCGGCGGCGTTCGCGATCTCTGGAAGAATTTCGACGTCGTGCAGGCCTATGACATTAGCCAAGATCCGCCGCGGCTTGTCGGTTCGAATGACGAACCGGGAGCCAATGGCCAGCGGCTGGTGATCTCTCCCGACGGCCGGCATGTGTCTTATGTGGCGGGGGGCGGAGCGCCGGGCAATCCCTATTCAATTGCCGCCTTGTCCACCGCCGACATCGGCCGCGAGTCCAGCCGCTATCAGATCCAGGCCTATCCCCAAGATGCTTGCTATCATCCCTCGGCGAATCTCGTCGCCTGCACCAATGGTGGCAAGATCTGGTTCTTCAATCGCAAGACGGGCGTTGCGCTCGATGATCGGATCGATGCGGGACAGTCCAGAAACGACATCCGTCACATCTACTTTGCGCCTGACGGCAAAAGGTTGATGGTCAACTACGCTCATCCCAAGCTAGGGCGGGTGGTCGAGGCCGTTTCACTGAAACTCTCGCCGACGGAATTGGAAGAGATCGCCCGCGGCCCGCAAAAACCCCTCATCACGGCTGAAACTGCGCCGCCGAAAGCCAAGAAGCACAAGGGGGATCTCCAGGAATCGGGGGCAGGACTAAAGTACGATCCGCCGGACGATTTTGGCGCCGATCCCGGAGATTCGGAACCGGTGCGAACATGGACCGACAGCCGCGGAAAGACCATCGAGGCGGCTTTTGATTCGACTCAAGACGGCAAAGTTCAACTTCGCAAAGCGGACGGCAAGATCCTCACGGTTCCGCTCGATCGGCTTCAGAAAAGCGACCAGGAATATGTGCGCTCGCGGCCTGCGAAACCTTGATCGCACTGCTGGCGAGATTGGGTTTGCGCAGCAGTGCCGGCAAAGCTAGCCAGCACTGCTTGGTGGACGCATCGTGCGGCTGATTGCTTGGGGCACTCTGGGGCGTCCTTCAAGCAGTGGCACGTTCTGTTTCGTGCAGGCCCAAGAGTGCCCCCGGGCAGAGCCCGGGGCTATGGGGGCACGGCGCAGTAGGTTTTTTCGGCAAAATCGGAAAAATCCGCAAGTTCCACCTAGATTAACACGATAACTACGCCTAAGCACTGGTGGATCGTCGGGGCGAGCGGGCCATACCCGCAAACAACACAGCGTTGGTCCCGATGTCCACCTGCCTGTAAGAAACTTGTCATCAAAGTGTCGCCATGAGGCCTACGATCATGTCATCCGCAAAGTCCGTCGCGTTGCTGATTCTGGCGATTATCTGTCTCGGCGGGAGCACAGGCTGCGTCACGGTAATTGGTCCGCAACTCGGCCCTGTCTCGATTCCCATCCCGGTCAGCCCGTTCTTCCAGGATCGCGAGGAACAGAAGTTCAAATGGCACGAGCGCTATGCCCGGTCTCCGATCCTGGGGCCGCTGACGGCTGAAGGGCCGGACATCGGCATGGACCCGCCGAGCGACGACCAAGTGATGATGGCGTTTGAGAAAGCCCATCCTCTGGCGGGCGGATATCCGTTCCTCTATGAGAAGCAACGCAACAATGTCCGCATCGTCAAAGACAAAATCTCCGACTACATCGATCCGCCGCGCGACTACCCCATGGTTGGTCCCGCACAATTACACCACGTTCATTACAAATGCACGATTTACTATTCGCAGAAAGAACGGATCGGCTGGCCGATTCCGTACACCAAGATCGACGATGACGCTGCCGAAGTGATCTACATCGACAAGAACCACCTGCACATGGTTGGCAATGTCGATACGGGAGTCGGCTCAAACTTCTAGGCAGGCCGCATGGACGCCCGTACGCGAGTCTTGATCACAGCGTTGACCGTTTCCATCCTGTGGTACGGAGCGCCACCGCTGCAGGCCGACGAAGCGACCGATCAATATGCGGTGGCCGCCGCACACTATGCGGCCCACCGCTGGGATCTGGCGGCCACGGAGTTTCGAACCCTCCTGGATCGCTTTCCTCAATCGGCACGAGCCAACGAAGCTCGATACTTCCTGGGCGAAAGTCTCGTGCAATCGGGACACTTCCGCCAGGCTGCCGAGGTTTTTGGGCAACTCGTCGACAGAAAACCAGAGCCACAAATTGCCCGGCGGACTCTCTTTCGTCAGGGCGAAGCGCTTCATCTAGCAGGCGACGCGGCCTCCGCCGAGCCCGTGTTGAGAATGTATCTTCAGCAGTATTCGGACGATCCCTCCGCGGTTCATGCTCTCTGCTATCACGGGGCTGCATTGCTGACACTCCATAAGCCGGCTGAGGCACAGAAACGATTTGATGAAGCGCTTGCTCGCACGTCCGCCGGCAACCTCGCGGAAATGTGCCAACTGGGAAAAGCCCAGGCCGCGGAGCAACTCAAGTACTACGACGAAGCGGCTCGTGGCTACGAACCATTGCTGGCGGCCAAGTCGCAGAGTATTGCCCAGCAAGCGAGGATGAGATTGGGGATGCTTCAATCCAGCCGAGGGCAGTTTGCGTCGGCCGTTGCGACTCTCAAGCCGTTGGCAGAAGGTGTGACGGATAATCCATCTCGCGAAGAAGCCCGCTATTGGATGGCGCTGAGCCTGCTGCAAGCTGGCCACAGCGAGTCTGCGATCGACATTCTCAGACCGTGGGCCGATCAAACGGGCTCCCGAGCAAACGAAGCGGCCGAGGCCATGGCCCGTCACTTCGCACAGACCGGCAAGCACCGCGATGCAATCTGGATTCTTCAGTCGCGACTTGGCGACGGCCGAAGGGATGACGAGGGGGATCGCCGCCGGCGCTATCTGCTGGCACTAAGCTTTACCGCCGAACGTCGCAACGAGGAAGCACTGCGGGAGTTGGACTTGGTGCTCAAATCGAGCGATCCCGAATTGAAGGCGCGTGGCTTGCAAAGCCAAGGGACAATTCTGATGACGCTAGGGCGTCACTGCGAAGCCATTGCTCCCTTGGTCTCTGGGCTGGAATTGCGTCCTGTGGGAAAAGAAGCGATTGCGTGCCGTAATCATCTGGCCGTCTGTTATGCACGCAGTGGACGGCTGGCGGAAGCTCGTGAAGTCTACCATCAACTGCAAAAAACTCCCCAAGATCCTTTTTTGGCAGCCACCACTTTGGCCCTGGCCGATGCAGCCCAAAAAGGCGACCAGAAAACCTGGGCGGAATCCCTTTGGCAGCTATTGGGCAGCAGCGAAGCGCCAACAGAGTTGCGCACGCAGGCTCTTTATGAACTGGCTCGAAGCCAACTGCTTGGCAACCGCCCCAAAGACTCGAACGCCACCTGCGAAAAGCTCTTCCGACTGAACCCGATTGCTCCCCTTGCGGATCAAGCTCGGCTTGTCCAAGGCGCCGCGCTGGAAAACCTGGGCCGCAAGGAAGAAGCGCTTACCGTATATCGAGCCATTCTGACGCAACCAGATTCCGAGTCTCTTTCATCCGCACTCATGAGGGCGGCCCGCTTGGAAGAAGGGCTGGGACAGCGCGATAATGCCATCGAACTCTACGATCGAATTGCGAGTCAATTCCCCCGCTCTGCTGATGCCGACGCGGCGATCTATCAGGCCGCCTGGCTTCTCCAAGCTACGCAGCGAGATAGTGAGGCATTGGAGCATTTCCGCGAGCTCAATCAAGCGTACCCGGAGAGTCGCTACTGGGCTGACGCAACGTATCGGCTGACGGCAGCCGCCCTGAAAGCGAACCAACACGATGCGGTGCGGTGTCTCGTTACATCGCTGACAGAGGCCAAGAATACTCCTCCCGAGGTGATGGCGCACGCGTTGCTGCTGGAGACCCAGCGCGCGGTGGCGGAAGGGAATTGGTCTGATGTGGAAACTTCCGCCCATGAATTGATAACACGACTGCCACAGAGCAAGCTCAAACCGGTCGCGGAATACTGGCTGGCGGAAGCGGCTTATCGTCAGCTTCGAACCGATGAAGCTGCCCGTCGTTTCAATGACCTGGCAAAACAGAACCTGCAAGGGCGCGAGTCGTGGCGGGCTCTGGTGCCGCTGCGGCAGGGGCAATTGGCGGCGGCGGCACGCGATTGGCCCACCGCTCGTGCCATGGTCGAGCAATTGCAGCGCGATTGGCCCAAATGTGAGCAACAACAGGAAGTGGACTACTTGTGCGGCCGCTGTCTATCCGCTGAAGCCAGGTTTGATGAGGCGCGCCAAGCCTATGCCCGAGTGACGGGATCTTCGGGGCAAGACAAGACCGAAACGGCTGCCATGGCCCAGTGGATGATTGGCGAGAGCTACCTGCATCAACAACGTCACGACGAAGCGATTCGCGAATTTCTCCGCGTCGAAGCTCTATACGCATACCCAAAATGGCAGGCCGCCGCGTTGCTGGAAGCCGGCAAGTGCTATGAAAGCTCAGGCCGCCCTGCCGAAGCGTCAGAGATCTACAAGCGGATCCTCGAAAAATACGGACAGACGATGTTCTGCGACGAAGCGCGACAGCGACTTCGAGCGGACGTGTCTACCAAACCTGCTGGCGTCTCGGCATCGAAAGAATCCGCCAGCGTGACACCAGCAGCATCAGAAAACAACGCTCCGTCGTCCGGCCCCGTGCCGCGCGAAGCGGCAGTCCCTTCGACATCGCAAGGAAGGATACCCCAAAGATGATATCGAACCACACTCCGATTCATTGGCATTGGAATCGCCATGCCGTGGGCTGGTTTCTTGCGCTGTTGATTCTATTGACCTGCTGGCCGTTGATGGCCCGTGGCCAGGGGCCATCGAATGCGGAAGCCCCGGCGCCGATCGAGAAGACGGAACCTGCCAAATCTGCCAAGGGTGAAAGCGTCGCCGCATCCACCCAACGGAGCCTGATCAGCTTCTTCCGTGACGGTGGGCCGCTGATGTACCCCATTCTCGGCTGCTCGGTCATCATGGTGCTCTTCTCGTTCGAGCGGATGATCAGCCTGCGCCGCCGCAAGATCATTCACAAACCGTTCGTCAAGCAATTTCTGCATCAGATTCGCGAAGGCAAATTCGATCGCGAAGATGCCCTGGACTTTTGCGAAAGCAATCACAGCGTGATCGCTGGTGTGTTCGCAGCAGCCGTGCGCAAATGGGGCCGGCCGGCTGTCGAAGTGGAACAGGCGATCCTGGATGCCGGTGAGCGAGCAGCCAATGGGATGCGCCGCAACTTGCGGTTGCTTAACGGCGTAGCCACCATCAGCCCCCTGCTGGGTCTGCTGGGAACCGTATTCGGGATGATTATGTCCTTTAATGAAATCGCCCACGCCGACGCCATGGGCAGCCCCGAGCAGTTGGCCGGGGGCATCGGCATGGCGTTGCTGACCACGGCCTTTGGCTTGACCGTCGCTATCCCTTCCATGATCTCCTACATGTACTTCCTCAGCCGTGTCGATCGCCTGGTGATGGAGATCGATGCCTTGGGCCAGGAACTCATATCCGAGATTTCCGCCGAAGAACTGACGGACAAGGAAGAAAAGCCCCGAGGAAAAAAGAAGGCTGCGTAACAAATCAGCCGCAGGGCGCTAGCCCCCGGTTCCTGCGGCAAAAAACCGGGGGCTAGCGCCCTGCGGCTGATGCCAAAAACAAAGACAGTCCCAAGTAAATAGAGGCGCCTTAAATGCCACTAAAAACTCAACTCGACGAACAACCGACGCTGAATCTCACGTCGCTGATCGACGTGCTGTTTCTATTAATCATGTTCTTCATGCTCGGCACCAAGTTCGCCCAGTTCGACAAGAAGATCAAACTCGAAGTTCCGACCGTTGCTGATGGCAAAGCCTTGTCCGCGGCCCCGGAAAAACGGGTCGTCAATGTCTACCAGACCGGACAGGTCACGCTCGACGGTCAACCGGTCAATTTGAAAGAACTCACGGCCCGCCTCGCTTCCGCCCGAAGCCAATACAAGGACTTGGGTGTGCTGGTGCGCGGCGATGCCGAGGGGGATTTCAAAAACGTCGCTGGCGTGCTCAACGCATGCCATCAGGCGGGAATCGTTCGATTGGCCGTCGCGGTCAAGACACCCACTCGTGAAAGATAAAGCATGGTAGGACTGCCGATACTCATCGGATCGGGCATGTCCACCGGCGCGCAATTAGCCTGGGTTCTGTTGTGGCTGGTGCTGGTGACGATCCTCGTCGCCGCACTGGTCGTCCTGGCTTTGTCGCGCTGGGGGCGCTCTAAGCCCGTTCGTATCTGCGCCGTGCTATCACTGCTGATGCACGTACTATTAGCAGGCTATGCTGCGACCATCCAGATTCTGACGCCGCCGCCAGGGCCACCAGGCCGCGGTGGAATCGATGTTGCACTCGTCGATGACTTCGGCCCCGATGGCCAGGGTGTATCAGCTTCTCCACACCCTGAGCCGTGGGAGCAGTTTGCGGCCGGTCCTGCCGCGCCGAAAACCACCGCGGAGCTGCCCAAAGCCGAGACGGCAGCTCCCGCACCCTTGCCAAAAGTGGAGTTGCCCACGCCTCCGCCATTGCTAACAGCGTCCGTGCCGCCTCCTGCGCTACCTCCGACACCGGCGGCGCCACCTGAACTGTCACCAGCCAAGTTGCCGCTAACGCCCACTGAGGTGGCAAGCATTCCGGCACTCATTGACCCTCCTGCACCCAAACGCCAGGATGCCCAGACCGCTGGGCCGGCGACAACTGGCCCCGATCGCATTGAAGATGATGCTGCGCCGAATCAAGTCGCCAACAGCCAGCCGCAACGGGAACCGAATGCCACGGCTACAACTCGGACGCCGGAATTGCCAGATTTGCCTCCAGCCGCTGCGAACTCAGCCAACTTGCCGAGTCTTGAAAATACGCCTTCCACGGCCACATTGTTGGGGCAACTTGCTCCGTTGCCTCCCGTTGCTGCGTATATTGAGGCATTCTCTCCAAAGGTTGCGTCTGGAGGCCCGGTAAGTGGGGGCGCCGGCCCAGCGGGAGTGCCGGAACCGTATAAAGCACGAGTCGAGGGAGATCGCGCCGTAGGGGCTGAACGCCGCGGCGGGAGCCCCGAGGCCGAAGCGGCCGTGCAAGCAGGATTGCGCTGGCTGGCAGAGGCCCAATCCGACGATGGACGCTGGGAGGCTGCTCTCTACGGCGCAGGACGGGAACGCCGCATCGGCGGCACCGACCGTCAAAGCGCGGGTGCCACGGCGGATACGGGCATGACCGGCCTGGCCTTGCTCGCGTTTCTCGGCTCAGGCAATACACAATCGAGCGGAAAGTATCGCGACAATGTCCGCCGCGGATTGGAGTTCCTGATTCGCACACAGCGCAGCGACGGCTCGCTGGCGGGCAATGCTCGCGTCTATGAGGCCATGTATTGCCACGGCATCGCAGCATTTGCGCTGAGCGAGGCCGCAGCGATGACACGCGATGAACGACTCAAACCGGCTGTGTCGCGGGCAGTTACTTTTATCGTGGCTTCGCAACACCCTGCCACGGGCGGCTGGCGTTATCAACCGGGCGATCCTGGCGACACGAGTCAGCTTGGATGGCAAATCATGGCGCTGCGGAGCGCGGAATTAGCTGGCACAGCGATTCCCGATCGCACGCGAGATGGCATCCAGCGATTTCTCATTTCGGTTTCCTCCGGTCAACATGGCGGCCTGGCCAGCTATCGCGCCGGCGAACGAGCGACTCGCACCATGACAGCCGAGGCCTTGGCCAGCAGGCAATTCATGCGGCTGGCCGCACAAGACTCCAGCCGAGAGGCGGCAGGCTACATCGTGCAGGAACTTCCCGGCGCAGGCGAAGTCAATCTCTACTATTGGTACTATGCCACTCTGAGCATGTATCAACTCCAGGATGAACATTGGGAGCGGTGGAACGAAGCCCTCCAGAAGTCGCTGTTGGCCTCACAGCACAAGGCGGGCGATCAGGCCGGCAGTTGGGACAATGATACGGTCTGGGGAACCTATGGCGGCCGTGTCTACACGACGGCCCTCTCAACGCTCTGCTTAGAGGTCTATTATCGCTACCTCCCTGTCTATGCCGCCCGGGGCCGCCAACCCCGAACAGTTCGGTAGAGCTGGGTCCAGGCTATTGCCTGATGTTGCCCGCATGCTGTCGTTTTGCCCCCACGCCCGTTTGACAGAACCCCCGTTGGCAGCAATAGTTGAGATAGGCGGCCGCGCCCTGCCCCGCCCCATACACTGTCCCCACCGTTTCTGCGAGGTCTCCCATGTTCGGCATCGGTACACTGGAGATTCTCATCGTACTGGCTGTCGTATTGCTGCTGTTTGGCAATCGGCTTCCAGGCACGATGCGTTCGTTGGGGCGCAGCTTGATCGAGTTTAAGCGCGGCCTGCAAGGCGCCGACGAGACGAAGCCGGCCGCGACGGTAAACTCTCAAACGGCAGCCTCCAAGGATGACAAGGTTGCCCAGTCTTAGTCCGCCGCAATGCAGGAGCCATGGATGAACTTTCTCGCCGCCGATCCTGTTCTGCTGGTAGGGTTCATCGACATCGGCCCTGGCGAAATGGTCCTGTTAGGGATCGTGGCGGTGTTGTTGTTTGGCAAGCGTCTGCCAGAGGTGGGACGTTCGATTGGCAAGGGCATGGCCGAATTCAAACGCGGCCTGATGGGCCTCGGCAGCGAAGAACCCATCTCCAAAATCGGCGGGTTCCCGGGGTTGCGTGCTGTGCAGCACGAAGAAGTGGACGATTACGTAGCGCCCAGCGCGCCGAAGTTCGAGGCGCCCAGCGTGGAGCCGAGCGTCCCAGAGCCAGAGACTTCCGCCCATCCAGACGCCACGGCGCGACAGTGAAAGTGCGCCGGTTGATTCGCGTCTGGAAATGCTCTATATTTTCCCCACCGAATGCTCGGGCGTTTAGCTCAGTTGGTTAGAGCGCCTTCCTCACACGGAGGAGGTCACAGGTTCGAATCCTGTAACGCCCATTGATTCTTCCCGTTGATACTCGATCATCCGTTTTCCTGCGTGTTCTTGCGCATCGTAGGAATCGACTTCCTCCACTTGCGCGGTCGTGCGCGGCGTTTCGGGCGCAAAAATGGCGCGCTGTTCTACTTCGATTGCGCGGGCATAATCCTCGTCGGTCACTTGCAGGTAGTGCTTGGCCGCGACTTTGGGGCTGTTGCCGATCCACTTGCAGACGACGTGCATCGGGAAGGTATTGGCCAACTCTGTCTCCCGCGTCGCCCGCAGATTCTGAAAGAGCTTAGGCCAGGGCGTCAGACCGGCCCGTTTGATGATCCTCTGAAGCTGGCTACGTAGGTTTGCGTTGGCATGCCGGTAGCGTGTGATGACGTGCTCGGAGCCTTGCCGGCCTTCCGGCAACAAGGCGTGGACGTCTTCCAGGTACGGCCGCAGTTCCGGGAAAATCGGAATCACGCGGACGGCCCCATCCGGGTGATGTTCTGTCTTGGGCGAATGAACCGTCAGCCGGCCGCCAGGAAAGTCTACGTCTGCCCACGTTAGCGCCAAATGCTCTGATGGACAGCGCAGTCCCCCGTAGCGGCTCAGGACAAATAGCAACCGCCATTGGGCATCAGGACAGGCTTCGACTACTTTGTCGGCTTCGGCCCGCGTCACAAAGTAATCCCGCTCCCGGTTGCTCCCCACGCTACCGCTTATGCCCGCAAACGGATTCTTACGGATTAGGTCACGGGATACTGCATCCTGGAAAAACTGCTTCGCGTTACAAATCCGTTTGCGGACGGTGTTCCTGGCCAGGCCCTCTGTCGCCTTGGTTTCGCCATAGCGGTGTTCCCGTGCCTCCGCCGAAAGCAACCATCGCTCCCAGTCCTTTGCGTCCCCGGCGGTGATAGTATCCAGCGTCCGGTCTGCGCCAAAATAGGTCAGCAGGCAGCGCTCGGTGTGCCGCCAGTTTACCCGCGTGGCACCTTTCACGTCGTTACGCTTACTAAAGTAACCCTTCAGGTATGTGCCGAGAGTCGCGGCCGGCTCAGGTCTGGCCAGGAGGCCAACGTCGATCAATTTTCGCCGGAAGGATTCCTTCAGGCCGGCCAGCCAGGCAGCTGTCTCGGCGTCCGGCGCCCCTTTTTGGGCCAGCAGTGCTTCAATTTTCAACAGCAGTGCCGTCGCCTGCCGCTCCGACTTGGTTTGCAAGGCGATGATCTTACGCTCCTCGCGGTCATTGGTGAATCGTACCGAAAAGCGGCCGTTGCGTTTTATCAGAGTAGCCATGTATCTAAACCTCTCTCAAAGTGGGAAAATCAGCATTGGCGATGATAATCGCGCCAACACCAGCCAATGCTACCGGGATGAGAGAGCAGTGAGCACACGTCCCCGAGCATTCAATCGTATAGTAGTAGTCTAGCAATCCGTGGTCGAAGAGGAACTGTCTGCGGCATCTGCGGCGTCCACGCAGCGCTGCTCCTTTTGCGACACCCACTGGTCCAGCGATTCGGGACGGAACAGCAGACGCTTCCCGATGCGAACATGCGGAAGGCCCTGCTTCGCCACCAATGTCTGGACGGTACGGGTGCATACCGCGAGCACCTTCGCGGCGTCATAGAGGTTGATCAGTACCGGTTCCACTGCGGCCGGTTTCTTATTGGAAGCGGGCTCCGTTTGACCAGAACCCCCCGTACCATTGACGTCAATCACGATTGCGGTCTCCCACGGTGGCCACGTGCATCTAATATGCGCGCCTGCCAATCGGCGATTACCGCCATGGCGGTAATCTCAGGAACCGCACAACATCTTGGAGGGCGGGAGGTCTTGACAACCGCAAATGCGGTTTGTGTAATGCACTCTCACAAGCATTACCCAAAATCGTCGATTTGGCAAGTGGGCTCAAGGGATTGAACGTGGCTAAGCGAAAAAAATCGGCGAAGCAAATCCCCAATAATGAGACGGTTCATTTTCGTCCTAGTGCGGAAGTCGGTCGTCTGATCGCGGGATTAGCAGATCAATGGTCAGTTTCTCGGGGCGAGATGGCGAAGCGACTTACAATGCTCGCTGCGCACGACATGACCCTTCAATTTTATCCGATCATTGCCGACTTGGAAGAAGATCTGAAAGAGTATGGCGGCTTCGATGCCGCCTTGCATCATATTCACACCGCCATCTTGGAAGAGTCGCATCACGGCAGTGGCATGAAAAAGATAAGTGAAGAGAAAAGACTTGTCGTCGCCAAAGAAGCAGTAGAAAGATACCGGTCAATCCACAACCAGGAGGTGCCACAAAGCGAAAAGGTGAAGATTCACCAGCATATCAGGGATTGATCGGGCGCACATGTAGTCGCCTTGATTGAAGAACATTAATTTGACCTTGGACGATATGTCGACCAAGGGCACACAGACCCAAGACGGGTTAGACCTGTTGGTTCTGTGCGCCCATGGTCGACATTTTTTTATGAAATACAGACCTCAGTTTTTGTAAAGACAGACCTAAAAACACAACCGGCTGGAGCAAGTACTTAACCAACTCCAGCCGGTTGCCGAGACTTTGACCCCTTTCCGAATGATCGCTGGCTGCAACACCGCGATCCCCACAACAAGGAGCCTTCTTATGTCCCATCCTACACTTGGTGGCGGGCCGATCAATAACCCGCCCGCAGCAGCGGACGATGTTACCAATCGCGAGGTTCCTGGTATGCAGGTCTATCGCGAAGCGATTGAGTCTGACATGGCCCAGCGCGCCATGCTCATCCGAATGGCGCACGAAGGAAACGCGGCGGCCCCCCAATACGTGTCGCACGATAATGGGGTGCCACGCGCTATCACCCAGGCAGACTTACAGCGATTAAAGGATCTTCGC
The DNA here is from genome assembly GCA_021413705.1 of Planctomycetota bacterium. Classification (GTDB taxonomy): domain Bacteria; phylum Planctomycetota; class Planctomycetia; order Pirellulales; family UBA7805; genus JAIOPX01. Next base: position 14,396 of record JAIOPX010000192.1, read on the forward strand.
TATTGGAAACAAGAGTTGGAAGAGTGTGAGGGCGAACTCCGAACTCGCTTGGTGAGATTGAGTGACGCGGGTTCCCCGGTAGAACCGGGGCCACGCATGATCGAAGTCCGCCGTACGGAATATCGCAAAATAACCGCAACATCGCTCACGCCGCTCCTCGGTGCCGAAGGCGTCGCCGAACTGAAGGAACGTGTAGCACCCGTTGAAATCACCGCGGTCTATATCCATGAACGGCGAGAGCCACCTGCTTGGTCGCCGGCGGGGGCCGGTCGTTTGGCGGGCCAGTAGTTGGAGTTTGTCAACAGATCCACGCTATTTTATTACCGTTTGTGATTACCATGAAAGCCCAAAGAAGGATCGTGCAGGTCAAGATCGCTAATTTGAAGCCGCACCCGCTCAACGGTGTGCTCTTCCGCCGGCCAACCGAACAGCAAATGGAGCAGCGGGCGGAGGACATCCGGCTCCGTGGCCTCCAGCACCCCATTGAGATCCTGCCTGATGACACGATCATCTGCGGCCATTGTCGGGTAGAGGCGCTGAAGCTGCTGGGCCACAAGACCGTCGCCGCCATCGTCCGGGCCGATCTGGCCGCCAAGGGCGAAGCGGGAATCCTGGAGTACATGATCGGGGACAACCTCCACCGCCGCCACCTCGGCCCCCTGGAGCGCGCCCGCTGTGCCGTGAGTCTGCTGGAGATCGCGGGACGCCGCGTCCGTCAGCGCGAAGAAGATGATGAGAGCGCCGACGGGGAGCATCGTCCACGGCCAGACGGACGCGCCCGCGATGTAGTCGGCAAGATTCTCATCTGCGACGGCAGGACGGTGGATCGCTACCTCCGCGTGCTGAAGGCACCGCCAGAAGTCCAGGAAGCATTCGACCGCGGAAAATTGAAACTAGTGACAGCCGGCCAAATCGCTTCCCTGACCGCCGAGCAGCAGGACGAGATTGTGGCGGCGATTCGAGCTGGCCAAAGTCCGCAGGAAGTAGCTGACAAGTACGTGCAGCGCCAAGTTGCCAAAAAGAACGGGCTACACAACGCCTATCCCCGCTTCCTGCGCCACGTGCGAACCGGAATGGCGAATCTTGCGGATCGGGAAGAAATGGCCAACGTGCTACCGGACCACATCGAGACCTTCGAGGCGGCCATCGCGATGATCCAGAAGCTGATTCAGCGGGGACGCGACCAGCTCGACGATGAAGAATAGACGACCGCAAAAAAGCCCAGTGGAATGTCGAGGTATTCGTCCATGTGCTCCGGTGACCGTCCCCAGCCAGATCGTTCTGCGATCCAACAGGTGACCATCCGCCTCGACCACTGCCTGGCGGACGTCAGTCCGGGCGTTGAGCACATCGTTGTGCCACTGCTGACCTACGAGTCACTGGCGTTTGCGGCTCGTGCCGGCCAGCTTCAGTTTGCTTCAAGACGAAAACAGCTTTGTGGTGCCGACGCGTATGGACGAATCGCATTCCCGAGGGGACTGCTCTCGCGTGTGTCGAATGCATTGTCTCAAGCCGGTTACACAATCCAATTTGAGCACCTTCGCTCATTCGACCATGAGGCATTCGCGGTGAACGACGCGTGTGAGGGCGAGTTCCGCTTCCGGTGCGCGGAATTGATCGCCGCCGTGCGCGATAACCCGTGCGGCCTGATCGAGACGCCGCCGGGACAAATCCGCAGCAGCTACATCGGCGTCATCTGTCGTCTGTTCCACCATGCACGAGTCATAGTCCCCTGTGCGACCCGCGACCAAATTGACCAGATGAGCGGACACTTGCCGGCTTACCTTGGTGGTGAAGTCGATGCCGTAAGTCGGCGGAATTGGTCGTCGTCGGCTCGGGTGGTAGTGTGCGGCTTTGATAGTTTCGATTCGATAACCTGGCCCCCCGATTTCCAAATCATTGTATTCCCCGACGCGGAGCAGACGATCGGTGAATTGTCGATCAAGGCTCGGGGGCAGTACATCCGGCATCGTGTATACGGCTTCGTCAGTCCAGGACAGGTACGGAGCGACCGCACCACCTTGCGGCTGGAGGCGCTGGCGGGGCCGGTGATCTATCGCTCACCAAGGTCGGGCGATGTGCCTCTGCCCGTCCAGGTCGTAATGGTGGACAGACCGCTGGTGCCGTGCGCAGCGCCTAAGGACCACTTGCCGCGCCGCCAGCGGCTAATTTGGCACAACCAATCGCGTAACGAGTTTCTCGCCGGCATAGCGGCCGCCATCGCGGGCGGCGACATCCAAAAGCTCTGGGCGCATGGCCTCTTTCTCGATCGTGACCAGCTCCCCATCGGCCACCACTGCCCACTCCGCGTGGTTGTATTGGTCGATTCGCCCGGCCATGGCCGCCAGCTCCGGGATTTACTCCCACAATGGCCGCTTATCGACGCCGTTCCGCAGTACGCTGGGGCATCACCAGCGTCGGCTTGTTCGCCGTGGGGGCCGCCACCAGCGGCCATCATTACAGCGGTGGCGGCGGCCAAGATGTCACACCTGTCCGCGGACGTCGTGGTCTGGGCCAGCGGTGGCGAACGGGCGCTGTTGCCTGAACACTTTCCGTGCAAGACACCGTCTGGTAACAGCGATGTGCTGCTGGTCGATGTCGCCGACGATTGTAACGCGATTACAGCTCGCTGGACGCGACAACGGCTGGTCGATTACCAATCGCGCGGGTTTCAAATTCTGGCTTCGCCACGTCGTCTGTGTGGTCCACAGGAGGCACGATGAATCGTCTTCATTGTTAGCGTCGCGGCGAGGGCCTCCACGGCAATGCTTGGACGGGACACGATGTCCCGCGTGCTGTGCATTGCAGCGCGGTTCATAAATGCCATGTCACGCGTGTCAGATCGCATTCATCTGCACTGCGCATTAAGTTCGCCGTCAGGGATGATGATATCCAAGTGCGTCGTTTCAAGAGGGCGAACGCTGTCGCGGGACACGGTGTCCCGCGTGTGCCGCGCTGGTGCGGTTGTTAACAGCCATGTCATGCGTGTCGCGTTTGCAACAGTCGCCACAAGTGGTCAGGATATCCGTGCTCATGCTCACAAACGTCACCATTCATGTTGTACTGCTCGTTGTCGCCCTGGCTGGTTCGACATGCCAAGCGACGATGATCGCGCAAGGAACGTTCACGCCACGTCAAAAAAACGCAATTGGTCGCCAGCAACTGATCCACAACGTCAAATGGGGCACTGCAATAGAGACTGACTATTCCCACCCTAGCTACGAAAGGAGGACGCCTATGTCTATGTCGCTCGGCCGGCGACGAGCGCAATCCGGTCTCGCCGGCGCCCGTGGCCGCCTGGTTCCTGCCGAGTCCCACAGTGGAACTTACCAGGATTTCCTGAGCCGCCACGAGACGGAAGCCAACAGCATGACCCGGGCCACAAGGCAACAAAGACGAGAGTTCGTCCAACGCCTCTACGACCGGGTCATCGACGACCGCAACCTCAGACTCGCGATCGAGCACGTCGCAACAAAGGGAGGTTCCGCTCCTGGCCCCAACGGTCTCAATCTTCGGAAACTGGATGACCGGGAGACCTGGGACCTCGCCCACGCCCTGCGGACACTACTCAGGTCCGGGCAATACGAGCACGGACCCGTCCGCACAACCCTGATTCCCAAGGGACGGGGACGGGGTACTCGCCCGATCAGACTGGCCAACCAGGATGACCGAGCGGTGGGACGGGGGGTTGTCCAGATCATCCAGCCAGTCATCGACCCGCTGTTCGGTAACCTCTCCTTTGGGTCCCGACCACGTCGGGGAAGGGACGAGGCGACCGCCGCGGCGGAACGACTGGCCCTGGACAACCACCAGTGGACCTGGGTCACGGAAGACCTACGCGACGCGTTCGAGAACGTACCCAGAACCCGCCTCCTCCAAGTGGTTAGATATCACCTGCCTGACGACCGGTTAGTAGAGCTAGTCAGTCACCTAATAGGTGGAGCAGCAGGACGTGGGATCCCGCAAGGTAATCCCCTGTCACCGCTACTGCTCAATATCTACCTGGACTGGCTGCTCGACAGACCATGGAGACGTGCCTCCCCGGAGATACCTCTACTAAGGAACGTGGACGACGTACTGCTCCTCTGCCGCAACCGGCAGGAAGCCCAGGACGCCTACCGCGATCTCCAGCGGATAACCCGGGACGCAACCATGACGCTGAAAGGAACGGCAGACACCTCCATCCGAGACATGGAAGCCGACCAGACAGCCGAGTGGTTGGGGTATGGACTGGGCAAGGAAGCCGATGGTCTGAGGGTACACCTGACGGAGACGTGCTGGGAGAAACTAGAGGACAACCTGCATCTGGCATCAGAGGCGCCAGAGGCACCTCTATTAGGACATGCCCTGCCGCTGGAATGGATTGCCCAGCAGGGAGCAGCCTATCCCTCTCAGCATGGAGACGTTAGACGGATATATGCGGAAGTTACCCGGAGAGCCCAGGGGATGGGGTTCGAGGAAATCCCGTCCCTGGCAGAGTTCACTGAGTGCTGGAGCCGGGGGAACCGGCGATGGCAGAGGGCTCGGCGGGAGACTCTCCTAGGGGCTCGTACTGGGGCTGCTGACGGCTCCGCCCGACAGCATGACGATACCGCGACGGTTAGCCGTCGCGACGGTGGGGTGCCCGCTTTGGGCACCCCACCGACTTTTTCTACAGCTTCTACAGCTTTGTCGCAGGTGACGATCTACTGCGATGGTTCTCTGGTTCAGGGGACGGGCATTGGCGGTTGGGCCTATCTGGTCGTTGACCAGGGCGGCCACAGCATTGCTGAGGAGGCTGACTCCTTGCCCCGGACGACGAGCAACCGGGCGGAGTTGATCGCCGTGATTAAAGCCCTCAGGTCGCTGGCTGAGCCATCGCGGGTGCAGCTCGTCCTGGACAGCCGGTATGTCCATGACGGCATCACCGAATTGCTACCCCGGTGGAAGGCCCGTGGGTGGAGACGATCGAAAGGGGGACGTGTGGCGAATGTCCAACTATGGCAGCAACTCGAAGAGCTTCTTCGGCTTCACGAGGTCCGGTCGCGCTGGACCCGCGGGCATTCGGGTGAGCCGGGCAATGAGTACGTCGACCGGCGCGCCCGGCAGGCAGGCGAGAATCATGCGTTTCCCTCCTGCGGCGATTACGCCCGGGAGAACCAATGACTTTTTCTAAGACAACTCAGGAGACATACCATGGAACAGCTACCTAACGCCACAGGCGACGACCAGCCTATAGCTACTGCCGGCCAGTCACCAACACGAACCCAAATGGCCTTGGCGGCCGTCCAGGCATTCGTCAGGGGTGATGCAACCGGTGGCATCCCTCTCTTACCGCCGGTGGAAACACCCGAACAGTGCGCTCATCGCGCCGAAATCAACAGAGTCGTCTCAGCGGTCGAAAAGAAACTTTTGCAAATAGAAGGAGTCACGTTTGTCTTGGTGACCGATGGCGATCATTCAGGGTCATATGGGCCCTCGATCGGCGCCGCCGTCGCTCTGGCAGATCACGCTATGATCAGCGGGGAGGTTCCCGACTCACACCTCAGCTTTCCGCCTACATTTGGAGAAGGCCCCGGAGTTAGCATGCTTCGGGAAGAGGCCGAGGAGGAGGTGATAGAGCAGATTGACAGACTTCGCGGGAAACTGTCGGAGTTTGCTTTATTGTGGCACGTCGATGGAAGCATCGACGTTCACCTCGACCGTTCGGAAGGATTTACCGCCAACCTCGCTTGCACTGAAATTGCAGAACTTCTCAGCAAGGTAGTATCCGGTCTGAATCCTGGGTTTTCGGACTAGGACAACCCGCGACAATTATGAGGACAATGTGTCCTAACTCTTGCAAGTTGCAGATATTCAACAATTTTACAAGCCTAAGGAGAACCAATGAATTACAGTCAAGCTCTCGCACTGGGGGCCCTGGCGACGGCTCAGGCCATGGCGTCGAACGCGGAAGTCCAAGGGACTACGCCGCTTGATCCCATCGAACGGCACCGGAACAAAGCAAGTGGGAAACTATCGCGCATCATCGGTGATCTGATGACGGTTCCGCGCAAGGGCGTGACGTTAATTTTCGTGGTCAAACTAGGAGACGAGTTGGAGGGCGCCGTCGGTCCGACGACCAGTGCCGGCGTAGCCCTGGCAGAATGGGCCATGGTTGGCGAGGTCTCCGACCGACATGTTCCGCCTACCTATGGACCTGTCTACGGCGTACACGAGCAGGGATTCAATGTCGCCGATGCGATGACGGAGTGGATCAGCCGTCTGCGGCAGCTTGAGGAATTGCAGTTTGCGGTCCTCTGGCACGCGGATGGTGAGCAACTGGTTCATTTCGATCGTAGCGACGCATACTCGGTCGAAGAGGCGTGTAAGGACATCCTCGCCTTTCTCCAGTACGAGGTTTCTCTGTTAGCGTTTGCAGCGCACGACGTGTGGGACTAGCGATCTGTTGAAACCATCGAGCGGCACCTAGCACCTATTAGGAGGTTTGTCATGGAATTGAATGGGCGAGACTTCGATCGACGGCTCGGAGACATAGAACTCAAACTAAAGGAGATTGAAGGTATTACGCACATTTACATGTGCAGTCCCGACCAGGCCGCGTCTTATGGTCCAACTCTTGGGGCCGTAGTCAGTCTCGCCGAATGCGCGCTCGTTTCGGGTGAAATCGCAGAAGGACGCCTCTACCATTGGTCAGAGCGTGATTATTCAGATTCCGTCGACCAAGTAATGGCACAGATCGCCGAACTGCGTGAACTGTCGGTTTCGTTCGTGCTGCTCTGGCATGTCCATGGCGAACATGAATCGCGATTTGACTATTCCGCGGACAAGTCAGCCAGCGAGATGTTGGATGAGATGGTGAACTTTTTGAGTGGTGAAGTGTTGACACTTATACCGTTGAGACGCCGACACTCTCGGATATAAGAGTACATTGCGGAACAAACTCAAGGGCGTCGACAGACATAATGTAATCACCAAAAAATGGCCAATCCCTCCAAATCATTCAGCTGTCGGGTGAACTGGACAGGTCTCATTCCCATCCTGGGCATGGGTACGATTCGCTCCACGGCCCTGCCGCAATCCTTCACCTGCCCAATCTGTAAAACAAGCCACCTACAGATCTTCGATGACCACGTGCTGGGCGGCCAATGGGCAGCTTGCCGCGCTTGCAGATTCGCCGGAGACCTGATCGAGTTGGCCGCGGCGACCTGGAGAGTGGAGGTGCCGGCGGCAGTATTGAGGCTCGGTGGTCTTGATCAGCTATCGCCCATACCTTCCGACGAAGACACCGAGTCGTATCTTCGCGATCACATCCAATATCGACGCAGGCTTGAAGAGTTCTGGGGTCGGGCCCAGAAAGAGGCGGGGCAGGTCGCCAATCCGTCCATTCGCGACTTACTACGGAGCTTTTGCCTGTTTGACCTGGCTCAGTCACCTGAGTGGCTGCGGCGCACGGGGCGCTTTGTGGGAGCAGCGACGGCCAAAGAAGTAGAAGAGATTCTGTTTCTTTATTCCTATCAAGTGCAGCCACGGCTGAACTCCGACGGTAACTCGACCAAGCGACGCGGGGGTGGGCCTGGGGGTCGCCGGATCTTCTCGGGCCATGATTGGCACGACCTGTTGGTCGTGCCGTTCTACGACTTGCCGGGCCGCATCTGCGCATTTCTATTCATTGGTCGCGACGGTAATCCTATAAAGGACTTTGTCTTTAAGCGCGTCAACCTCGGCCGGACCAATCTGCCCATCCGGGAAGCGGGCGTGGCGATGCTCGACGCACTGGGGGACCGGCAGCCGCACGATTTGGGCAACTCGATCTTTGTCATCAACGACCCGATGATCGGCCTAATTCTTCAGGCGCGACATATGCGATCCAGCGTGTTTCCCTTGCCGATCGTCCTAGGGCACTATTCGCAGGATGTACGGTCACTGCACGCCCTCGATCAATATGCGGATCGCAAGATCATCTGTTGGGGCAACGGCGACGACGCACTGCTCCAGGCCAAACATCTTGACGGGCTGGTTTCCAGCTACCGCATCAACCCGACGGAGGTAAGCGAACACAAGCTCGACCACGATCCTCCGCATTGGTGGCTGTATAAGATCGCAAAACGCGCCAGACCGTGGACGGAAGCCCTACGGGACGAACTGCGGCGACGGGATCCCCTTGATGCCGAAGCTCTTTTGCGGCGGATTGCCCTGTCCTCGTCGGAGATGGAACTTTTCATGCGTGGAAGTAGTCCCGCAGAGCAGGAATGGCTCGTCCGATGTAATCCCCACCGGGTTTTCTTGCGGCGCGTGGTCGTTGGCGGCAAAGCCATCCTGGAGAAAAACAGCGGCTGGATACTGGAACGGTCCGGTGAAAGTATCTGTAATGCGCCCGTGCGCCTTGAGCAGTTGCTGATCACGACCACAGGCGAAGAGTTCTATCGAGGCTTTGCCGGACCCAATAGCAAGCGCGTGCGGTTTACGATCTCGGTGAGGGACGTGCGTCGCCACGGACTATTCCAGTGCGTGCGAGATGCCGTCATGAAGCCGGGGATTCCGATGTTCATCTACAATCCATGTTGGGAAAAACGCGCCGAGTTCATCGCCACGCAATTCCAGCCGCCAGAGGTGGTGCCATGCGCGGACCGAATCGGCTGGAGCCAGGACCAGTTGAGCTTTCTGTTTCCCACCTTCGCCATCAGACTGGGGGGCGAAGTCCAGCAAGACTCGCTGCTCCTCGTCCACCATGATGATGTTCCTGCTCGGCATCTAACTTCCCCCACATCCGGCGGCCCATTTCCCAGCCAAGTGGCCGCCTTGTCGGCCAAAACGAACGAGACAGCGATCCTCTGGGCCATGGCGGCCTGTGTCGTACATAACATCATTGCCCCCGCGATGAACTGCGAACCCTGCG
>JAIOPX010000196.1 GCA_021413705.1 Planctomycetota bacterium
CCAGGGTAGCCTATCTCTAGGCAGCCATTGCGAGATTACTCTCAGCAATTGAAATGGTGGTCTGCTTTTAACGTGGCCTGCTGACCAACCACGACACGCCATCAACACTTCTAGCTATCCGGTCGAACCCAGTTCGCCCCCGAACGTGAAGTCTTAATTGCAATCATGATTATACGTTCCGGCGAGTAAACCGGCAAACCGGCAGCCAAAACGTATCACCGACCTCGCGTTTCCGCGGCGGGAGTCGGCGTCGCCACGTTGCTCACAGGCTTGAGCGTTCCGTTGTAAAGCAGTCCCAAGAGCAGCCCGCCCAGCAGGATCCGATACACCACGAACACATAGAGCGTACGGGTACGCAGAAAGGCCAACAACCAGGCAATGGCCGCATACCCCACGATGCCTGACACCATCGTGCAAACCACGAGATTCACCACGTCGGTCTGCGACCCCAACAGGTCTGCACTTTTTGAATACAACTCATAGAGCCCCGCCGCCAGGATTGCCGGCAGCGATAGCAGGAACGAAAACCGGGCTGCCGCTTCCCGACTCAGTCCCCGAAACAGACCGCCAGTGATCGTGGCCCCCGAACGCGAAACGCCCGGCACCAACGCTACTGCCTGAGCGGCCCCCACCCAAATCGCATCCCCCCAGCCGACCTGGTCCAATGCTTTGAGCGATCGTCCCGAGCGTTGCCGCCACCGCGTTAGCAGTTCGGCGGCCACCAGCAACACGGACAGCCCGATCAACGCCCAGGCAATCACATGCAGATTGCGCAGCGGGCCGTGGATATAGGACTTAAACGCCAGCCCGCAGACAACAATCGGCACGGTGGCCATGATCATCATCCAACCCATCCGGCCATCGAGCGATTGGCCGAATTCCCCTCGCCGGGTTTCGTCGAACCAGGCAAATCCGATCCGGGCGATGTCGCGTCGGAAGTATGCCAGCACCGCAATCAGGGTCCCGCATTGGATCACGGCTGTGAACGCCGCGCCCGCCACATCCCCCCAACCCAAAAGCTCCGGTATCACCCTCAAATGGGCGGTGCTGCTGACCGGGAGAAACTCGGTCAGTCCTTGCACGATCCCCAGCACGATGGCTTGCCACAGAGTCATGTTGAACCTTTCGCCAAATCTGTCATAATGCAAACGAAATTGTTTACCTATTGGAAGAGAAGGGATCTATGTTTCGCAATCTTAATCTGGAAGGGCTTGGCGTTTCGGGCCGCCAGAGTGAATTAATCGAATGGACGCTTTCTTACGGTTTTAAGGGTTTTGACCTCAATCTGCCAGAGTTCAAGCGACAGGTCGAGGCAACCAGCCTGGAGCGAACTCAGCGGCTGATTTCCAGTGCCCGTTTGAGGTTCGGCAGTTTCGAGTTGCCGGTCAACTGGCAAGGAGACGAAGAAGCGTTTCGAGCCGATCTGGCCGCGCTGCCCCCCTTGGCCGAACTGGCCGTGGCGTTGGGCTGCCTGCGAGCGCGAACCACCATCGAGCCGGCCGGTGATATTCGTCCCTACCACGAGAATTTTGAATTAGGCCGCCGTCGCTGTGGTGAGATCGCCAAGGCGCTGGAGCCCTACAATATTCAACTTGGCTTGGCCTTCCTGGCGCCGGCCGAGTTTCGCCGCGATCGAGCCTTTCAATTCATTCACACGGCCGATGCGCTGACCATGTTCGTTCGCACTACCGGCGCGAAAAACATCGGCATCGTGCTCGACCTTTGGCAGTGGCACATCGCCGGCGGCACCCTGGAGCAGTTGCTGGCGCTTTCCGCCAAGGACATTGTGACCGTCAATCTTTCCGACGCCACGTCGGCGGCCGGTAACGACAATGTCCCGTCCTCGACGTGCGTGCTGCCAGGTGAGAACGGCACGATCGACGCCCCGGCCATCCTCGCCCATCTGGCGACGATCGGCTACGACGGGCCTGTTACACCGTCGCCCCATCCCGGCCGCTTCGCCGGCCAGAAGCGCGAAGACATCGTGAAGCAAGCGGCACAGGCGCTCGACAAAGTGTGGCAAGCCGCCGGACTGAGCAAGACAGGCAAGCTCAGCGTAGGCGCGTGATGCGGGACTGAAGTGGCAAAGCCAATAGCGACCATCACTTACAGCAATTCGATCGCGCCAGACATTGCTGCCGCCTGATACGGAGCCTACAATCGCGAGGTCTAGTACGCCGGAAGAAAGCGATACGGCAGGCGGCCCGTCCTTGACTCAGCGGGATTTCAAGCTGCCTGCTTTGGCAGACCCCGTGTCATTATCTCCCCATGTTGGTTAAGCGTACGTGGACGGCACCGCACCAGATACTCACCCTAGTATTTCCACCCACGGCCATTCAGATCCTCCGGGTCATCCCCACCACAAAGCCTTTTGGCTGTGGGTCATGTGCCTGACCGGCGTGGACTACTTCAGCACGCTGGGCTACCAGCCCTCGATCGCCTTTGAGGCTACGGGGTTGCTGGCCCCGCTGGCAACGATCGTCTTGATCCTGGTCACGCTCTTCGGCGCGCTGCCGGTCTACCGGCATGTGGCCGCCAAATCGGTCCACGGCGGCGGATCCATCGCCATGCTGGAGGCGCTGGTCCACGGTTGGACGGGCAAGATCATGGTCCTGATTCTCCTGGGCTTCGCCGCCACCGACTTCGTGATCACCAAAACGCTCTCGGCCGCCGACGCTGCCGAGCATATTTTGAAAAATCCCATGTTTACCAATCTCCCCGCCTGGGTTCACCATTGGAGCGATCAGCAGCAGCGCATGACAATGACCATGCTGATGTTGATCATGCTGGGGGCCATGTTCTTGCGTGGCTTCAAGGAAGCAATCAGCGCCGCTGTGGTTATCGTGGGAGGCTACCTGGCGCTCAATCTGGTTGTGATCGGCGGCAGCCTCTGCTGGCTCTTGGGCCATCCTGAAAAGGTGGACGCATGGCGCAACAATGTTGCGATGGGGAACTGGCACTTTGAGCCGGCATTTGGTTCCCACGGCGGATTCTGGGCGCTGGTGGGCCTCTCACTCATCTATTTCCCCAAGCTAGCCTTGGGGCTCAGCGGCTTTGAAACCGGCGTAGCCGTGATGCCGCTGATTCGCGGCGATGATAGCGAAGACCCGCACTCCACAACAGGCCGAGTGCGCAACACCCGGCGACTATTGCTGACCGCGGCCCTCATCATGTCGTCACTATTGATGGGGGCGTCGATCGTCACCACGATGCTGATTCAACCGGAATCCTTGGAAGGAAATGGTAAGGCCGCAAATCGTGCACTGGCCTACATCGCCCACGGCGAGGGAGGCCAGCCAATTTTGCCGTTCTTTGGCGAGTGGTTTGGCACGATTTACGATATCAGCACCGTGCTGATTCTCGGTTTTGCAGGGGCCAGCGCCATGGCCGGCCTGCTAAATCTGGTGCCGCAATATTTGCCGCGTTATGGAATGGCGCCGGAATGGGCGCGGGCGGTTCGGCCGTTGGTCATGCTGCTGACGGTCATCAATCTCGGGGTAACCTGGCTATTTAACGCCGACGTCAAGGCGCAGGCGGGAGCCTATGCCACAGGCGTGTTGATGCTGATGTCCAGCGCCTGCGTGGCCACGGTCATCGACCACTATCGTGGGAACACCGGCAGTTGGCTGCGGCGCGTCCCGTGGGGATACGTATTGATCGCGATTGTTTTCTTTTACACCACGGCGGTCAATGTGATTGAGCGGCCGGAAGGGCTGAAGATCGCCAGCTTCTTTATCCTGGCCATCGCCGCGTCGTCGCTCATCTCGCGCGCCCGGCGGAGTACGGAGCTGCGATTCGATCGTTTTCAATTTGTCGATGCTCATTCAAAGCTCCTCTGGGATACGCTGAAGCACCTGGAGTTTCCGGTCCTCGTGCCGCATCGGCCAGGTCGGCGCGATCTGGAAGCCAAGGAGAACAGCATTCGAGAGCGGCACCGGCTTGGCCCTGACGTGCCGATCGTCTTCATCGAAGCCGAAGTCGGAGATCCCAGCGAGTTCACGCAGACGCCGCAGATCGAGGTGGTGCAGGTGGAGGAACGGTTTGTAATCAGTGTGCGTTATTGCGCGTCGATTGCCCACGCATTGGCCGCCATCGCGCTGGAACTTTCGCGGTTCGGCGCTCCCCCGGAAATCCATTTTGGCTGGTCTCACGAAAGCCCGCTTTCGGTCAGTGCCAGTTTCCTGCTGTTTGGCGAGGGGAATGTACCCTGGATGGTGCGGGAACTGATCCGCAAAGCCCAGCCCGACTCCGATAAGCAACCGCGCGTGGTGGTGGGCTGAGGCCGGGTCGCGCTATTGCGACAGGCCTGATTTCTAGAAACAATGAATTTCGAGAAACAATGAAAGTGCATCCCGGCATTTTCATCAGTCATCGGGCCACAACCTTTCAGGCGCGCCATGTCTCCCCAAACCGCTGCCGGCGATCGCGATTCGGACGATGCGCTGAAACAGCCCCGTTTCCAGGATGGCCAGCCTCAGTCTGGCCGAGCGGTCGATGAAACGGCCGTCTTTGCTCCCGCCGGTGCGCAGCAGACGCAGGCCCTGGGCGCAGGTGGACATAATGTTGCCGCCGGACATCCGGCACCAGCCGAGTTGCCCAAAGTGTTCGGCCGCTACCGCATCCAGTCGCGGCTCGGCTTTGGCGGCATGGGAAGCGTCTTTCTTGCCAGGGATACCCAGCTCGATCGCGACGTGGCGCTGAAAGTGCCGCGGTTGGCCAACGACGAGACCGGCACGCTGGTGGAGCGATTCATGCGCGAGGCACGCGCCGCCGCTACGCTGAGCCATCCGAATATCTGTCCTATCTTCGACGTGGGACAATTCGAGGGTACACACTTCATTGCGATGGGTTACGTCGAAGGGCGTCCGCTGACCGCCTACATCGAGTCGGGCAAGCAGCAGCCGGAGCGCCAAGCGGCGATCGTCGTCCGCAAGGTGGCGCTGGCTTTGGAAGAAGCGCACAGCCGGGGGATCGTGCATCGCGACCTGAAGCCGGCGAACATCATGATCGATCGCCGCGGCGAGCCGATCGTGATGGACTTTGGGCTGGCCTGTCGCGTGGACGATCAATCAACTCGCTTGACGCAGGACGGCATCCTGGTGGGAACACCGGCCTACATGTCGCCGGAGCAGATCGATCAGCGAGCGCCGATCGGACCGGCTGCCGATATCTACAGCCTGGGTATGGTCCTCTATGAGTTGCTGACCCTCAGTTGCCCGTTTCAAGGGAACGTAGTGAGCGTCATCGGTCAGGTATTGCATGCCGAGCCCAAGTCGGTTGCCGAGTTGCGGCCAGATGTTTCAGCGACCCTCTCAGACATTTGCCGGCAAGCGATGGCAAAGGATGTGACGCAGCGATTTGCCACGATGCGCGAGTTGGCGTTGGCATTGACGACTTTCTTAAAACAAGACGGCCCGGCTGGTGCCCCGCTTGCGGCTGGTGCCACGCTTGCGGCTGGTGCCACGCGTGCGCCTGGAGGTACCGTAGCGACCGGGCTGGCCAGCCCCGTTACGATTGCGAACTCACTTGAGACGGAGAACCGATTGGGAGACTTGTTGAGCGAACCGCTTCCAGCGGCAGTTGGAACTGAGGCGGACATATCGCTGGTCCCGTTAGCGGTTTCTCGCCGCAGGGGAAAGCGAAATCAAACTTGGATCTTCGCCGGCGCGGCGCTGGCAGCTGTTGTTGTGCTGGGCGCGGTGTTGGCGATGGTGATGTCCGGTTCTTCCGACCAAAACGGAGTAGCCGCATCGAGAGCCGCCACACCCAGTACGCCAATGTCTCCACCTTCAGCGAGAGCGCCCTCGCTTGCGTCATCTCAGATCGAGCAATTGGAAGCTGAAATCGAACCCGCGCCGGCGCCGATTGCACCACCCGTCAGCGCCATCCCGCCGGAAATCTCTGCGGTTCCCGTCAATCCTGCGCCAATCCCACCTGCACAACCTCCTGTCGAAACGCCTTCGCCGCCGACTGTTCCCGTTGCGCCCCTACCCGCGCCGGCCACCCCAGTTCCAACGACAACAACGCCGCCGACAGAGCCGATGATCCCTCTTTCACCAGGGCTGGGATTTCCCCCCGGCCAACAGCCGCCGGCAGCCAACGAGACTGAGGCGACCCTGAGCAAGGAAGCCCTGGCTCAGAAATTTCACGAAACCGATCGCAACGGCGACGGCAAGCTGGACCCCACTGAGTCGCCGATGCACATCATCAAGCGGGCGGATAAGAATAACGACCAAAGGCTAACGCTGTTGGAGGTCGAGCGCGCCTATAAGCGATTCGGCTCAAAGCTCTTTGCCGAACCCAGCGCGGACGAAATGCGAAAGATGCCTCGGCCTCCCGAGCAACGGCCGGGCGGGCGACCAGGGCCGCCACATTCTGGCCGCCCTGGTCCGCCACCCAGACCGTAGATTTGCGATTGGGCTCAGGCAGTCTGCCCAGCCGGCAGGTTCTTGGCTGCCAGGCTCAGCATGATCAGCGACCAGCCGTAGAAGA
Source organism: Planctomycetota bacterium (assembly GCA_021413705.1). Lineage (GTDB taxonomy): Bacteria > Planctomycetota > Planctomycetia > Pirellulales > UBA7805 > JAIOPX01. Next base: position 6,493 of record JAIOPX010000196.1, read on the forward strand.
TCATGTCGATGCCGACAAACAACCCGATGACCCAGAGGCCGGTGTAGGGCCATTGCTGCCAGATCATCACGCCCAGCGCCACGTTAATCAAGCCGCTGAGCAAGAGCCAAACCCAGTGTTGGTAGCGATTCATCAGGGCGATCACGATGCGGAACAATCCGCCGAAGATCAGAAACATGGCGATCAGCAGGGTTAGGGTTATCGCCATCGCCTGGGGATTGGCCACGATCATGAATCCGACCACGGCATAGAGCATTCCGAGCAGCAAGTCGATGAAAAATCCGCCCCACCGCTTCACGGTGAAGGCGTGCAACACTTCCATTACGCCGCTGACAATCATCAACCAGCCAACGAAGGTCACTGTAAACTTTGTCAGCAAGATGGTGGTCGTGGCCGACATGATGGCCATGGTACCGAGGATAGCCAATGCCACTCCGAGCGCAAAAAACCAACCCCAGTGGCGTTTCAGGTGATCGAGACCTACAGTGTGAAGATGAACGATGGGATTAGCGGTGGACATTCTGTTGCTCCTGTGAAGTGGGGAAAGCCGAACGGCAAGGTGATCGTCTGCCTCCGACCGAATGCATTGTGCCGAACCGAGGGCGATCCGGGTCAGCGCAAGTATACCCCCTTCTGCGCGCCAATGCGATTTTTCCGCCTGTGCCTCAGATACGGAACACCATGCCTTGTCGGAAGAGTCGGCCTTGAGCCCTGGTTCTTCAGGCCAGATCGAAGAGCATAAACTCGGAATCGGCGGTAGATTTCACCACAATTTCCGTTTCATCGCTCAGGGCGGCCCCATCGCTGACCTCCAGCGCCTGCCCGTTAACTTCCGCACTACCGCGCAACACCTGGAGCCAGGCACGGCGGCCGGGGGCCAATGGATAGCGAGTTTGCTCCCCCGTACCCAGGGTCGTGAGCAGGATGCCGGCATCCTGATGGAGCGTCAGTGATCCGTCGCGTCCGTTGCGCGAAGCCACCCATTGCCAGCGGCCTTCTCTTCCACTCGCGGGAAACACCTTCTGCTCATAGCTCGGCGTCATGCTTTTGCGTTCCGGCAAGAGCCAGATTTGATAGAGGTGGACCGGCTCCGAATCGGCGGGATTGAACTCGCTATGCATGATGCCGGTGCCGGCCGACATTCGCTGAAACTCGCCAGGGCGGAGGATTTCGCCATTGCCCATGCTGTCGCGATGTTCCAAGGCGCCGCTGAGAACATAGGTGACAATCTCCATGTCGCGATGGCTATGCATCCCAAAACCTTGCCCTGGAGCCACGCGATCTTCGTTCATTACCCGCAGCGAGCGAAAGCTCATGTGGGCCGGGTCGTGGTAATCGCCGAACGAAAACGTGTGATAGGTGTCGAGCCAACCGTGGTCAAAATGCCCTCGCTCGGCCGCTTTGCGGATCTGGATCATCGTATGGTCTCATGAATTTGCCGGACATGCTGCACAGAATCTTCGGTTGGATTATTCGCACGCCGCGATACAATGTCCAGCATGACACCCGCCCCACAACGCCCTGACGACCCCGGCGATCCTCGCGTTTACTTCGCGGCCGAGCGAACCTTGCTGGCCTGGGTGCGCACAGGCTTAGCCATGATGGGGTTTGGCTTTGTCGTGGCGCGGTTCGGCACTTTTTTGAGCATGGTGTCCTACCAGCAGCATTTGCCGCCACCGAAGCAGACTGGAATATCGTTGGCCGTCGGCGTGACACTCGTCTTGCTGGGGGTGGCAGTGAACTTGCTGTCCGCCGTGAATCACTGGCGCACGATTCGGCGTCTGAAGCAGGGTCTGCCGATTCAGCTTCGTCCGTTTTCACTCGGCAGCATCGTGGCCTTGCTGCTGGTGCTGATCGGCTTTCTAATGGCCGCGTACCTGCTCGTCGGACTGAACTCTGGTAATTTTACGAAAGCATAACAGTCGGGTGTGTAGCTCCGGCCTCCATCTCAACAGGTTTTTACCACGGAGTCACCGAGGGCACAGAGATAGTTTCTCCATTACGGTAGCGGCCTTCCTCGTCCATGCGACCCGGCCCGGTCGTACACGACGCTCCCCAGCGCCAGGTCTTCGATCGCCAGCCCCACCGACTTAAACAGGCCCAGCCCGCCGGCATGACTGCGTCCGACGGCGCGGCCCGCGACGACATGGGCAAGTTCGACGGCCCGCGACCAGTCGAAATCGCCTCGAGCCAGGGCATCGACAAAGTCCCCTGCTTCAAGCCGGCAGGCCTCGACGCTATCGCAGACAATGTGATCGGCCCGGCGCACTGTGGTGGCGTCGATCTCTGCGCGCGACAGGGCATTCGA
>JAIOPX010000203.1 GCA_021413705.1 Planctomycetota bacterium
TCCCATAACTGGGGCAGCGCAAGTAGCCCTCGCTTGCCGAGCGTGGGCTGGGTATCCGAGTCAGCGCGTCGCAGAGAAACGAGATCAAGGATCCGCGACGACAACATGTAACTCAGCGTCGTGCCACTGCTTGAAAGCCGCGGGCGATGCACAAGGGCCAACGAAACCGGCCCCATTGCGGCTTTTAAGCAGTGCGGTTCAGGCGAACTCGGAGGCACAGAAGTCTTACGACTTCAGCAACCTACAGTCTACAGCCTTCAGTCTCCAGCCTAATCCAGCACTGCTTGGCGGACGCATGGTGATGGCGTGCTACTTAAAACGGATAGTGGCGTCCTTCAAGCAGTGGCACGATGAACATTGTCACGCTGTGCGCGACCTACTGACAACAGACTACCTTTCTCATTTCCCGGCTCGCCAATCGAGGGCGGCATGGTCACAAACCCCAACGGCTTTGGTACGATGCAAGTCCTGCGGCGGCAAAGGCTGGCGGAACTTTCCTACCTTGATGGAGTTACAACGTGTTTCGAGTCTCGAGAGAAATCGACTTCTGCTACGGCCACCGTCTGTTGAACTACGACGGCAAATGCCGCCATTTGCATGGGCACAATGGCCGGGTGGTCATTACACTGGAATCGGCCGAGTTAGACCATCGCGGAATGGTGATCGACTTCAGCGAGATCAAGGACGTTGTGAGCCGTTGGATCGACGACGAGCTGGACCACCGCATGATCCTGCGAAAAGACGACCCCGTCGTGCCAGTGCTGAAGCAGCAGGGGGAACCGATGTTTCTGATGGACGCCAATCCGACCGCGGAGAACATCGCCAAGTTGATTTACGATTTCACCCGGGACCACGGGTTTCCGATCGTCGAGGCCCGGCTGTGGGAAACGCCACGTTGCTATGCGACGTACGGAGGAGAAGCTGGAGACTAGAGGTTGTAGGGAAGCAAGTTTTACCTACCTCCTCCAGCCTGAAGCCTCCAGCCTAATAAAGAAACAGTCCGGGCGTCCTCCGTCGAGGCCACACCGGACTGTCGATCCCCCCTGGGATGTTTTCGATTGCGTGTTGCTGACGCCGAAGCGCAGAAACATCTGCTTGTATCATACGCGGCCAAGCTGCTGCGGCCACCGTTTCGCCGCACACGCTAATCATGTGGCGACGTGAAACAAGGTATCGGCACCCTGGGGGGCGTTCCTTTGGCAAAGTTGGCGGATTGTGCAGAGATTGCCGGTTGGCGTTGAGCGGTGTGCGCAAGGCTCCGCGATTTGTGGCCGTGTTCGATAAACGGCTAACTGCCAGCATTGATGGCAAGCAAGCGCGCGAAGCGGGGCAATTTCTGGGACTTCTGCCGACAAACACTCAACAAAGTTTAGCGATTACGCCGATTTTGACGGTACCTCGCGCCGTTAGCATGGCGCGCTCCCGTCCAAGATACAGGAAGGATTGACGTGTCCAAGCTCAATCAATGGCTTACCAGCATTGTTCGTAGCCCCATCCTGTGGGGTTCCGTGGCCTCCATAGCCTTCTATACAGCGATCAATCGCGGGTTCCTCTCCAGCGAATTGCTGAGGCGCTACTGCGCGGGGCACCCTGTCGAATATGTCGAGACGATCTTGTTCTTTGTGGCATTTGCGTCACTTTTGCTCAAACTCGTCGAACTGGCCTGGGAGCCGCGACGTTCGGACGAACCTTGGCTGGGAAGCATTCCTCCAGAAAAGCAGTCGCCACAAGAGAGCGAGGAGCTGCTCGCCCGGCTGGAAGTGCTTGAACCCAAACTTCGCGAGAGCCGTCTTGGAATTCGATTTCGCGACGTACTCGAATCGGTGCGTCGGCATGGCTCGGCGGAGAAATTGGACGACGATCTTCACATGGCCGCCGACAATACGGCCGGCGAGGCCCACGCCCGACAAGCTTTGGTGCGCGTCATCATCTCCAGCATTCCCATCCTCGGCTTTTTAGGCACGGTGGTTGGCATCACTGATGCCGTGGCACAATTGGCCAAGGTGGTGGGCAACGTCTCGTTCAGCGATGCGATCAATTCCGTGGTCAGCGGACTCAGCGTGGCGTTCGACACGACCGCGCTGGCCTTGATTCTCTCCATGGGGCTGATGTTTCTGCTCTATTTCGTGAACCGTTTGGAGAACTCGGTCCTGGCAGATATCGATGCCCAGGCCACGCAGGAACTCTCGGGTCGTTTTCAAGCCGCCGTGGATCATCAGCGGGATCCGAATGTGGCCGTTATTCGCCAAATGGCCACCGAAGTGGTGCAGTCCTCGGAACGGCTCGTCGAGCGGCAAGCTGCTCTTTGGGAACAGACCGTCGAGTCTGCCCAGAAACGATGGACGAGCCAGGCGGTGACCACCGAGCGACAGCTTGAAACGGCGCTGACCAAGGCCCTTCGCACCAGCCTCGACGCCCATGCCCAGCAGATACGGGAGGCCGAGCAAACTGCCACGGAAGCCGGCACGAAGCGTTGGCAGCAGGCCGTGGCTGCATTGGAGCGGGGAACCGCCGTGGTGGCCGCCCAACAAGCCGAGTTGCATCAACAAGGGAAGTTGCTGCGAGAAGTGGTGGACGCTACGGGGCGCGTGGTTCAATTGGAAGACGCGCTGAATCGCAATCTCGGAGCGCTGGCCGGCGCGCACCACTTTGAGCAAACCGTTCTGAGCCTCTCGGCAGCCATCAATATGCTGGGTGCTCGCCTGGGACAACCGACTGTGGCCGCCCCACGCGTGGAATTGCGGCCGGCCTCCAACCGGACAGGCCATGCCGCATGAAGCGATCGTCCCCCAAACCCCAGGACGACGGCAAGATTTCGTTGTTTCCGTTTCTCGCCGTTTTGCTGTGCATGATGGGCAGCCTGCTGGTGCTGCTGATCATTGTCTCACAGCGCGCGCAAGCCGCGGCCCAGGAAGAACAGGCCGCCCAGAATACACCCTCGCCTGCCGAAGTGAAGCAGGCCGCCGAGAACGCCGAGAAATTGAAGGCGCATGTGGCTGCCCTGCGCGAAGTTCGAGATAAATTGGCACAACGGATGACGAGCGACCGACAGGTGCTGTCGCACTTGGAAGATCACGCCCGACGACTGCGGGACGATGTCCAGCGGATGCAGGCAGAGGCCAAGTTGCTGGCTCAGACCCAGTCCAAACAAGGGAAGCTCAGCAAGGAATCGTTGACGGAGGCCAAGCGTGTCGAGCAACTTGCGGAAGAGGCGGCGCGGCTTCTGGAGGAATCTCGTAAGCCTGGAGCCAAGAAGCCGTCGTACTCCGTGATCCCTTATGACGGACCGAACCCGACTCGACGCCGGCCGATTTATCTGGAATGTCATGCGGACTCCGTAGTGATTCAGCCTGAAGGAATCGTCCTGCATGAGAATGATTTTGATGAGCCCCTTGGGCCGGATAACCCGTTGGCCGTGGCCTTGCGGGCGGCCAGTGAATATTTGGCGCGCCACTCGCCCGATCCTTCGGCCGGAGTGCCCTATCCGCTGTTGATCGTGCGCCCTTCCAGCATTCGGGCCTACTATGCCGTCCGCGCGGCGCTGCAGTCGTGGGGAGAAGATTTCGGCTACGAGATGGTGGACGAAGAGTGGAAGATCAACTATATCCCTCCCGACCCGCAATTGACCGGAGTGCTGGAGTCGAGCGTGGGGCTGGCGCGACGCCGGATGGAATTGGAGCGATCCATGGCTGGCCGCGGCCGTGGCCATGGTAGCGGAGGAGGAGTAGGAGGGGGAGGAGGAGATTATGTTGGAGGAACTGAGGATCCGGGGAGTGCGGAAGGCGCTCACCCTGGAATGCGTGGAGTTCCACGAGTCCGTAACGCTTCTGCTGCTGGCGGCAATGGCATTGCTGGGGACGTTAGCGGAGGGTCACAACAAGGAGGCGCCTCCGATGGGCAAGCAACCGGGCAGAACGGCGCTTCTGGCAGCATGAGACCCACTTACCCGGGCGGAGGCGGTTCTCAGGCAGGCTACACTCACCGCGGCTCGCAGCAGACCGCAACCGGCCGGGGTGGCGCGGAAAATGGGACGAGTGGTCAATCTCAACCCGGCGGGGCCAGCGGCCAATCCGGCGGCGGATCGCCATCCACAACCGCAGACACGAATCGGCCCGCTCGGCTCGGGGAGTCCTTTGTGCCGACGGCGGGTACAAGTTCTGGAAGTCGTTCTACGAAAACGAATGCTACTGCGGCTGCTGACGGCGGCTCCGGCGGGGGCGAGGCTTTTGGTTCGACCAAGCAAGGTGAAGGGAGCGCGGAAGGGAGTCTGGCCAAAAGCCGCGGCAAGAACTGGGCGCTCCCCAGCGCCAGCCAAGGGTCGGTTGGCGTGACACGACCTTTGCGAGTTGAAGTGGCGGCCGATCGGATTGTGATTGACTCCGGCAACCCAAGCACTGCAAAGCAATCGATCACCTGCGTTGGCTCGACCGATGCGGTGGTCGAACAGTTTGTCTCCACGGTATGGGAGCAAATGCGCGGCTGGGGTATTGCCGGACGTGGCATGTATTGGCGACCCGTGCTGAATTTGCACGTCCTGCCGGGTGGACAGCAACGGGCTGCCGAACTCAAACGGCTACTCGACGGCAGTGGGCTGGATGTGAAACTGCAACCGTAGTCCGTGACTCCTGAAGAGCGTTGTTATGCCTCGCGCACCTCAAGAAGATTTTGTCGCGGTGGACCACGATTCCTTTCTGGATATCGTGGCGAACATCGTTGGCATTCTGGTGATCCTGGTGATGATCGTCGGCGTGCGTGCGAGAAGCGTTCCTTCGCCGAAGCCGGCTTCAACGCCGTCGGCTGCATCCGCATCTTTGGCCGAACCGCTGGCCATGGCAGGCGCCCTCGAGCAATCGGTGCTGCAACTCCGGGGGGATGCCATCCAGGTGGCCCAAACACGCCAGCAGCGAGAAATGGAACGGCAATACATCGCCACGCTTAAACATTCGGCCGAGCAGGAATTGAACAAGCGCCGCGAAGCTCTGACCACCGAGCAGCGCGAGGAATTCGACGCCAAGCGCCGCTTGGGCTATGCACGAGCAAAACTTGAATCCCTGGACCGCCAAAGAATTCAATTAGCGGGAGCCGAAACGACCAACGTGGTGGAAGTCAAGAACTATCCCACCCCCCTGGGACGCACCGTCTTCGGCCGCGAAGTGCATTTCCAATTGCTCAACGACCGGGTGACCTGGCTACCGGTGGATGAATTGATCGAGGACGCCAAGGGAGAAGCGCGGCAAAAGGTTTGGAAGCTCGACGGGCTTCCTGAATCGACCGAAGTGGTCGGCCCGCGCGAGGGTTTTCGACTCCGTTACACGCTGGAGAAGATCGATATTCCCGCGGCCGAGCGCGATGCCACGGGACGCGGTGGATATATCATTCGCTCTAAAAAATGGGAACTGATTCCCGCGCAAAGCAATTTGGGCGAGGCAATGGAGGCTGCTCTGACGCCTCAATCCCAGTTCAATGCCGTGCTTTCACGGTTTGATCCGAAACAGACGACGGTCACGCTGTGGACTTACCCTGAAAGTTTTGGCTCTTTCCGGCAGCTCAAGGAAGAACTGTATCGGCGTGGCTTTGCCACTGCGGGACGGCCGTTGCCGGAAGGGATGCCGATTGGGGGATCTCCCAATGGGACGCGGTCGAGTGCGCAATAGTACTCCTCACGCTCCGCCGTGAGGTGAATCATCACGCGGAGCGTGATGGATACTATGGGGCGCTCAGTTTCGCGATCGCATTACCAGATACAGCAGCATCAACACGGCTTGGAGCGTGGCCGCCACATAGGTCCAAGCCGCAGCATCGAGCACGTTGTCCACATAACCCATGTCTTGTTGTGGCACGATGCCCAGGCTGACAAGCTGCGCCTTGGCGCGCGAACTGGCGTTGAACTCCACCGGCAGATTGACCAGTTGAAAGAACACCACGGCGCCAAAGAGAATGATGCCAGGGACGATCAGGAAGTGCAGTGCGGAGAAGATTGTACCTAGAATCACCATCCAGATTCCGACACCGCTGCCGAAGTTGGCTACGGGCACGGCTGCGTTGCGTATCTTAAGCGGCGCATAGTTGAGCGCATCCTGCAGGGCGTGCCCCGCTTCGTGCGCAGCTATGCCCACGGCCGCCATCGAACGGCTTTGATAGACTTCCTGACTCAAACGCAGCACTTTGTCGCGCGGATCATAGTGGTCGCTCATGTGACCGGGTGTGGACTCGATCAGCACATCGCCCAAGCCCGCCGAATCGAGGATATGCCGGGCTGCCGCCGCGCCACTCAAGGGAGCGGGCTGCTGCTGGGCCGTGGCATAGGCGCTCTTCACTCGCCACTGTGCCCAGAAGGCCAGCAGCAAGGCGGGGGCCATCATCATCCAATAAAGTGGGTCGATTCCGAGCAACATCTGTTTGCTTCTCCTAATTTCCGAGCGACTCTGGTGCGCTCAACCTACTACTGATTGTACGGATTTCGCAGGTGGGAGTTCATCGGATATCCCCCAAGCGGGAGGTGAGTTGACTCCCGGACGAAGGAGGCTGCGGTTTATTCGTCCCCTATGGGTTTTTCGGGGCTCAGAAGCAGTCCAGGAAGTCATATCATGGTTTTCGGCGAATTTTGCTGGGTATTGGAACGATGTGACAAGAAGGTTCCTCTAAGCCGATGGAACCTGCATCGGGAGGCATCATCACGGCTGCCCGCAATTCTCGATTCCCGAAAACCAGCGATTTTGCCTGGATTAGTCAAACACCGCGTGTTATTCTCGGCCTTTAGCATTCCAACACGTTCCGCATCGCATAGTGAGGATGTCCCTTGAGTCGCTTGAATTGCCATCTTGCCGCCTGCTTCTCGCTTTGGGTGCTGGTGATTTCTCTCTGCGGATGTGAAAAGCCCAAGGTGGCGGTTCAGGCTCCGTTGCCCAGCGACGAGAAACTGAAGGCAATGCTGGATGAGGAACTGAACTACACGTACACAAAGCGATACCTGAATCTCACCGATCACGCCGCCTGGCAGATTATGCATGGCGTCGTGCCGTTCGGAACCAACTTCCAGGTCTACGATAACGATAGACTGGTTAATGCACTGAACTGGGTTCTCGACGGCCACACGATGAAAGGCTGGACGCCGCAACATGGCGACGACCTGGCGGGCCGGCAAGGGCTGAAGATGCTCATTGAGGCTGGAAAGTTTGGGCAGGGGCATCCCGAGCAATGGCTCAGCATCCTTGGGCAATCGGGGATCAAGTCGGACCATAAACTGATCTTCGACGGACACGACTATCAGGTGCGCGACTTGATGCAGCAAGCTCTGTGGGATCTCTACGAAGGCAAAGAGGCAAGTTGGACGCTCACGTCCGCATTGATCTATCTTGGTCCCGACGCCAAATGGACCTCCTCCGATGGCCAGGAGTGGACGGTTGAGCGTGTGGTGGCGATGGAAGCGGCTCAAGATCTCAGCACCAGTGCTTGCGGTGGAACTCATCGCTTGACGGCACTCAATCGAGCGGCACGCACCTATCGCAAGGAACATGGGGAACCGAAGGGGGGCTGGGCCGCGGCGGAAAAAAAAGTGCGAGATGCGATCGAGACGGCCCGCCGATTCCAGCAGCCGGATGGCGCTTTATCGAACAATTTCTTTACTCGCCCCGGCGCATCGGCCGACAACGTGGCCATGATGTACAGCACGGGGCACACGGTCGAGTTTCTCGCTATGTCAGTCAATGACGAGGAACTCGACGCCCCGTGGATGAAAAAGGCCGTAGTGAAACTCTGCGAACTGTTTCACAATACTCGGGCCATCGACGTGGAATGCGGGTCTTTGTATCACGCCGTCAACGGTCTGAAGAAGTATCGGGAGCGGAAGTTCGGTCCTTGGACTCCGCCGGGTCACGAAGCGACCGCGGAGGCTCATAAGACGGCGGGTAGCGCCGCACCGGCGGTAGCCTCGCAACCCGCCAAGGACGACGTCAAGAAACCGACTTCGGAGAAGGCGACGGACAAGGATTCATCGGAGAAGGTCGCTCCGCAGACTGATAGCGCCGACAAGAAGCAGAACGGGACCAGCAAGAAGTAAACTTGTGTTTGGTTGCCTTATGGCTTCGCCGGCTGCTTAACGTCTCGCTTCGGCGCAGAACTCGTGTTCTCTTCCTGATTCACGGCTGCCGGATTAGGCTCTGGATCCTTCGTCGTCGGTTTGTCAGGTTTGGCTGGTTTTTTAGTGAGAAGTTTCTCCAACTTCTTGATCTCGTCCGAGGTTACAGGACCGCTCAGGGGGCGCTGTTGATCGCCTACCTGTAGAAACATTCCGCTGCCTTGCTGGAAATTGCCGACGACCACCCCCAACGGAACTCCATCCTGCCTGGTAAAAAGAAACCCACCTTCAGGTGATGCAGCAAGCCGGACAATGGGCAACGGCGAATTGTCTTTGCCGAACAGTTCAACCGAGCCGCTAGTGGCTGGCGCCTGGTCCTTGGACTGAGCTGCTACCTCGAGTTTCGTGCCGATCTGCACTCGAGTCCGCCCGGCTGGATCGGCTACGGCGATGACCTGAGTTTTCAGCCCATGGGTGATGACGGCGCCGTGAGCCATGGCTGTTTGCACACGCTTGGAACCGTCGAGCAATTCTATTTGGCCGCTGGTTTGCGCTACAGTCCCGGATTCCTGGGAACCTCCCGGAACCGATTTGAGAACAATTCGGGGCTGTTTGTCGCGAGGATCTGCAATCACGATCTGCGTGGCACTGAGTTCATCGCAGTGGATCCGCGTAGCGTCAATCGACTCTGGACCTCCAAATTTATCGCGCAGCGACGCTCCCAAGGCCAGAAACAATAGCGGATAGACGATCCAGCGCTCTCGGTCGGTCATGGATTTAGCGCCCACCCGACGAAGCTGAATTCGAGAGTTCGCGCAATCGCTGCTCAGCCTCATCGCGCAATGGGCCCGTGGCGGCATTGACTGCCTGGCGATAGAAAATCCGGGCGACGCCAGACTTGCCCGCTTCTGCCGCTCGTCGCCCCCGTTCCATCAATTCACGGGCTTCCTGGCCATCTGGATTCTGGCCTTCCATCTTGCGCCGCTCGATTTCGGCCAAACTCAGCGCCGGCTGGCCAGCGGTGCTCTCTCCTGCCGCAGCAAACTGCTGACGCACTGTTGGCGGGCCGTCGTTCTCTCTGTCGGCAGGCTGTCTGGCACGAGTAGTGCGAGATCCGCCCGCGTGTTCGCCGGCCTGCAATCGCTGCACTCTTTCCAGCAATGGGCTAATACGCGTGGAAGGCACGAAACCGCCAACGACGGGTGTTACGCCGGTGACAAACGGGGTCTGTACTTGATCGCTGAACTGGCCGGGCATACCATTCATGGTCGTCACGAACGGCGCTTGCATAGTGTTCGTCGTGGTACGCCCCTGGCCGGCTGCGAAGTTAAAAAAGGCTTCTCCTCCGCGTCCGCCAACCGCAAAACCACCTCGAGCCCCAGCCCCTGGGTTGTTGTTTGCACCACCAAACTGTGGGCCTGCGGCATTGAATCCGCCCTGGCGAAATTGGATGTCGCCATTGGGGGCAAACTGCCCGTTGGGCAACAGTCCGACCACGCGAGTACCCGGGCCGTTGGGATTGCTGCCGCGAATATTGAATCCGAATCCCACACCGTTATTTTCAAAGAAATTGTCTTGAACATTGCTGAAGGGAGCAGTGATCGTTACCTGTTGCGACCATGCTGAGGAAACTAATCCAAGAACGACCAACAGCGATTGCGCGCCGACGGTCAAATGCCGCCTACAATTGATGACGGTCTCCATGTTTCACCTTAACCCCGTTATGGTTTGCCCTGTCTGCGCTCAACATTGTAACGCAGTTGGCACACGAGTAACAATCAAAAATCGTGGTCCGACGAGCAACCCCTCGGGTTGACTTGCCAAACCACCACGAA
>JAIOPX010000204.1 GCA_021413705.1 Planctomycetota bacterium
AGAGGTCATGAGGATCACAGAGGTTAACGGCGGGAATCGGCACGGCCTATTGTAGCGATTCGGCCACCTGTGCCGCAGCGGGTGAGTTGGCGATTGAAATCCCCTGTGTGCGGCAACGGGCAATACGGTCCGTGCCTTACATGCATAATCTGACGCCTGACCGCACTGGGAAAGCTGCTTCGCACGACACGGCGAGGAACAAGTCGGGAGCAGACAAGCGTCGATGAACAAAAGTGACGGATGGATGATCGGGTTTCCACCGCGGAGCTCATACTGCTCCCGTTTCAGCGCCATCTAGAAACACGAGACCGCGACCATGTTCAAGCGATTTCGCAATCTCATTTTCGTCAGTGCCGTGGGGAGCTCGGTGGTGGTTCCGTATGTCGCGGCCACGGGCCGCGGCCTCGATTCGGTTCGGCAGTTCTTCACCAGCTCCAGCCGGCCGGCCGATCCATCGTATGGCGCCATTGAGGATCCGGTTGCCGCCGCTATGAGTGGGATCGACCCTAGTGTTCAAGCGCTGATGCCTGGCTCCTATGGCGCGGCCAAAGAGGTCGCTCCGCCGCACGCTCTGGGGGACGTGTTTCGCTTCGATGTCACCATTGACTGGATTATGCAACATTGGCCAACGGTGTCGATGGTCTCGACCGATTTGAAGCTCCAAGGTTATCGGGTGCCGCTAGTCACGGGTATCAACGAAGACGACATTGCCGGCAGCCTGACCTATTACTTTGGACCCGACCACCAGGTGCAGAAGATCACCTTCGAAGGAGTCACCGGCAACGCCGACCGCCTGATCCGTGACATCGCCACGCCCAATGGACTGATTCAGACGAAAACCACCGAGCCAGGGTTGTTTCTCTATCAGCGCAATGGTTGGAGCAAGTCGGAGAGCGCGTTAAAGATTCGCCCTGCCGAGATCATCAGCCGCTCCAACGCCAACCGCCGCTTTCAGGTCTCGATGACTCTGGTGCCCCAGCCTGCCGGGTGGTTTTGATAGAGTCGGCCATGTAGATTTCGCCGGGGCGAATCATGGTGTCTCATCCATGCGGCCGATAGCGTTACGCAGTCCAATCGCGCGAATGTTCCGTTGACGTTGCTCGTCTTCAAGGATCTCCCGAACGGCCTCGTATTCAGCTTCGCTGACTAGAATGTAGGTTGCGTTGTTTCGTGGGTCAACGACGCGCAACTCTCCGACTTCACGAGCATCGAGTGCTGGAAACTGCTGTGGCGTAAGTTGTATGTTCATGATGCCCGCCTCCTGCCATTTGTTGAGGTTGCGCCACCCACTACCGGAAGGCGACGATCAACATTCCACTACCCAGACGCCCGACTCGGGGGGATGGATCATACAACCTTTCAGGCTCAATCAGCTATAACTCCAATTTTAGCAGTCAGTTGATTGGCTATCAACCTTCGTAGGGCGCGCTGGGTGGATTCCGTGTCAGACATACAGGTCCGAGGCTCGCCGTGAAGATTAAAAATGCCTGGAAACGAAGTGATTACGAATCATGTCTACCCTTGGGGTATCGTTCCTTTCAGGAATATTCAGTATGGTTGATGGCATGAATAATTCTACGAATCAGGAACCACCCATCGAGGTGCTTTCAGCTCAGTGGCAGCGTCCTGCGCTGGAACTGCTGTTGCAGGGTTTGGCTCGCGATTCAAGAAGCTGTGAGATCGAACGACTCTTGGTGCGACTGGCGGACCTAGAGACGTTAAGAGCGGGACTCGTGGGCGTCGTGCAAAGCGATCAATTGCTGGGCGCCGCCTGGGCGGAAATGCAGCCAGGACGGACGGCGACGATCTGGCCTCCGTGCATTGTGGGGTCCGACGAGAAACTGGGTGGTCGATTAGCGCTGGCAGCAGTCGAGGCTGCTTTTTCAGCAGGAGCTAAAGTCGCGCAAGCTGTAATATCTCCGCTCGAAGTCTCGGAATTACGTTGGCTCGAAGCAGCAGGACTGAGGCCTGTGGCGGATATGGAGTGCCTCGTGTGGCAAGTTCCGTCGAGTAGCGCATCGCCGCTCGATGAAGCCCAAAACGACGTCATGCAGTGGAAGAACTATGCTGCCCCCACGGATCGAAGGCGCCTTGAAGCATTGCTTGGCCAGTCCTGGATTGGCTCGCTGGATTGTCCCGCGCTGGATGGCATGCGCGAACCTGCCGAGGTACTCGATGGCTATCTCGCTGCCGGAACCTCTCAAGCCCAACATTGGTGCTTCTTGCGCAGCTGTGGCGCAGACGCAGGCTGTCTCCTTCTGGCTGAACATGCCGACAGTGACGAGATGGAGCTGGTCTACATGGGGCTCGTTGCTGAGTTGCGCGGCCATGGTCATGGCCATGCATTGGTGCAAATGGCGCAGCGGCTGACGCGCCGCTCCGGGAGAAGCCGCTTGACGACAGCGGTTGATGCAGCGAATGCGCCTGCCAGCGCGGTTTACGCCGCGGCCGGGTTCATCTGCTACGATCGGCGGCGAGTGCTGTTGCGGAGCTGCGCCTAGTGAACGATTGTTTCAGTAGGCTTCGTGATCGGCAAGAAATGAAACAGAGGGGCAGCGCCAGGAATGTCAATGGGTCGTTACAAAACAAATCATCATCAACAGAAATGGATTCATCGGGCGACTTCAATGGATGCGAAGCTCAATTTCAGTTTTGCGATCGCGACATCCGTTGGCGATTCTCGAATCTATTGCACTTACGTCAACGCGCATGAGTCGATACCCGTATTCTCCGTGAATTTCACCTCTGCAAAATCGAACACTTCGCGCGCTTCGTGCGCGGACTCCACAGTTTTTCCACGCGCAGCCTGACGTACCGCGAAACAATTTCGGCACGATTCTTGTCTTACGTTGCCGGTTTTCCCAATCATTCGCTTGCCGACTGAAGGTTCCTTAAAAAATTCTTTTCTTCTTTCGCGCAGGGTGTTTGACAGCACTGCCTGCATGCGTACAATCGGCTTCTTGTTCGTGGAGCAACCTTCAGCCAATTCCTTCGAGTTTCCCTCCGGCGTTTACCTCGCCGATCCCGTTTTCACCTCGCAATGCTGCTCACTTGGTTGACGCCAGGAAGCGGAAACTGCGTCACGATGGCGCAGTAGTGGACGGTATCGCTACGCGCCGAATTGACCGCACAGCAGGATGTGACCGTGGTTCAGGATGTGACCTGCGAGGCCGATGATATTATTGCCGCCCTGCGGGTGGGCCTCGGTGAGCGCGTCGGCGCTACGCGGGCCGACCTGTGGTTCGGTCGGCGAGCGCGGCTGGTGGTGGAATCCGATCTATTGGTGGTGGAAGTGCCCAACGAGTTCTACCGGGACTGGTTGCGGCGCAATTTTCGCGCCGATCTGCTGGCTGTTTCGCAATCGGTCCTGGGACGCACTATGGAATTGGAGTTTCGCGTCACCACGACGGGCAGCGTTGGAGATGTCGCCGAGCCGGCAAAGTCCCCGCAGGTTGACTCGCCGCCGCAACCGTCGGAAGCCAGCCCGAATACCTTGTCTATGGCAAGGGGTGATGTCTCTGATGCGAACGCCGCTCATTCACGCTCCCAGCGACCGGTATCATCGGCTGGCAATTCAGCCCCAAACCGTCGCCGTCCCTTGGCGGAGATGGCTAATTTCGTGGTTGGCCCAAGCAACCGGCTGGCCTATGCCTCGGCCGAACTGGCGATCCGCGACCTAGGCCGTTATACCCCGCTGTGCGTGCATGGCCCGACGGGCGTGGGTAAAACGCATCTCCTGGAGGGCATCTATTCAGCAGCAGCCAGGATGCAGCCGCGGATTTGCGCCATCTATCAGACTGCGGAGCAGTTCACGAGCGAGTTTCTGGAATCACTCCACCATAGCGGTCTCCCCAGCTTCCGGCGTAAATATCGGGGCGTTGATCTGTTGGTGATCGACGATATCCAGTTTCTGGCTGGAAAGCGGGCTACGTTGGTCGAAGTGCTACACACGCTCGACACGCTGCTGCGGCAAGGACGCCAAGTGGTGGTGGCCGCCGACCGCGCGCCAGCCGAATTGACGGAACTCGGCCCCGAGCTGGTCGCCCGGCTGAGTGGCGGAATGGCCTGTGGCATGGTGGCTCCCGAGTACGACGTGCGGCTGGGTATCGTGCGTCGCGTAGCGGCCAGCTTGCAAATGGAACTGCCAGACGACGTTGCCAGCACCATTGCGGCGCGGTTCAGTCAACATGCAAGGCAGCTCATTGGGGCCATACATCGGCTCAAAGCTATGGGCGAAGTCCATGCCCGGCCAATCACCGCCGCGCTGGCCGACGAGGCCTTGGCCGATCTCACCTCGTCCACGACGCGGGGAGTGCAATTGGTGGATATCGAGCGAGCCATCTGCGACGAGTTCCGCCTGGAAGGAGACGCCTTGCGTTCGCAAAACAAAGGCAAAACACTCAGCCAGCCCCGGGCCTTGGCAATGTGGTTGGCCCGCAAGCACACACGCAGCGCGCTATCGGAGATCGGTAGCTATTTTGGTCGTCGTAGTCACACCACGGTGTTGGCAGCCCACAAACGAGTGGAAGACTTGATGGCCCGTCGGGGGCTGGATATGCAGCAAGCCGGACAGAATATCGAAGCTACGATTCGGCGCGTGGAACAAAGATTGCGGGTTGGATAATTGTTCTGGACGTCATGTGGTGAGATTAGGCGGCGAGCCGCGTGGCGTAAGCCCGCGGAGGAGTGTGTTCGCCCGCGAGAATGGAGTCGTAAGAGTAGCACGGCAGTGCCTCCAGGGGCTCACGCCCCCGGCTCGCCTTAGGCGAGGCTCTCGTTTCCCTACTTCAGCTTGCTCGTCTGCCGTATAAAGTCTTCATCCAGCCGCTTAATCGATCCAAAGTGCTGCTCGAATAGTTGGATCCGCTCTTGAGACGTCTCTTTCAGCCCGGGAGACTTGGCAGCCAGCGCCTTCATGTAGGCCACAAAATCCTTCGGCCGCTGTCGGATCAGATAATATGTCAGCGCCCAGGACTCCGCATAGGCATCCAAAATACCTTCTGTCTTTTGGAGTCGATCATCGTCCGAAAGCAGCTTCTGTAATGAGTCTGCGGGCCGCGTGCGGCTGTAGCGGCGAAATTGATCGAGCCGATTTCGGTTGATGGCGCCCACGCCACGCCAAGTGCGCGATCCACTCAAGTCGGGCGTCTCGAAATACATGGCGATCCCCTCACTCAGCCAGACCGGCACATCGGCCAACCGTGTCTGCACGCCACAGTTATAGGCAATCTGATGGGTTGCCTCATGGACGATCGTGGCCACCAGGTTGGCTGCCTCCGGCCTGGCAAGAGAGGCATTGATCTCGGCAGCGTTGCCGCGGCGCGGCGCCTCGGCTCGATCGGCCTGCACGCCCGTCAGGTCATACATCACGATCCGATTGGTGTTGAGATTGTAGTAAGCAATGATCGAGTCAACGGCGTCCCCCAGTTCATTGACCGCATAACGGCGGTACGACGCCTTATCGGCGAACACCAGAGCGACCATCGGCCCTTGGGCATCTTTGACCTCCAAACCCTTGCGAGTCCAGAAATTGGTAAATGCACGGTGCAGCCGCTCGAAGAGGCCCCCGCACCACTCGGCGTAGGCCGCCGACGTGTTGTAGCAGATGACGTAATGCGCCGTGGTGTGAACGCGAAAGCCCGGCGGCAATTCCTTGAGCACCGCTTCGCCCAGTTCCTTGGCCTCAAGTCGCCGTAACGGTTGCTCGTCCTTGCGGCGGCTAATTTGCTCGTTTTTTTGTATCGTCCAGAGCTTGCCTTGCTCGTCGATGAGCATCAATCCGCCGTCAGAGGCTTCGACCACGATCTGCCCGGAAACTTGCGCTGGCGCTCCCTCACGGCGGAACGAGACGTGCTCAACCGCCGCGGCCGAGAAAGGCCCAAGTAGCGTGAGTAGGAAGGTGAGCAAGATCCGGTGCATCGGCGAGGTACGGCAGACATAGACGTGTAGGGGAAGCTCTCGATCATCTATTATAACCAGATAAGCTCTGGCACCAATCGAAGTTTGAAGGATTCCTCCCAGAATGGAAAGTCGGTTCTCCCCAGCTTTTCGGCCTCGCAGGGGTGACGCAATTCGGATTGCACTTGTGGTACGCTCTAAGAACAACCAGGACACGGGGCAGCCCGAATCTGTGCCGTCGGCCCAGACTGGTGCATTGCGGTTTTATGCGGTGGGCACCTTGGATTCCTTATGCAAACTCCCCTCCGACAAATTGTGATTCGCTCCGCAGACGTGCCGCCTTCCCGCGACGATCTGGAGGTGATCGGCACGTTCAATCCAGGTGCGGTGAAAACCTCTAACGGCATAGTGCTGCTGGTCCGGGTGGCGGAGCGTCCCTATCCACTGCGACCTGGATTCACCGGCCTGCCGCGTTGGGAAACCGGCAGGGGGAATGTCATCGATTGGGTCGCCAACGAGGCATTGGAATGGATCGACCCGCGTGTCGTGCGCTGTAAGGCCGACGGACTCGTGCGGCTGACGTTCACTTCATATTTGAAAGTCTTCCGTAGCGCTGACGGCATACAATTTGTCGCAGATGGCGTTTCCGACTTCCTCCCCGAGTCGCCCCTGGAAGAGTTTGGCGTAGAGGATCCGCGGATCACGCCACTGGATGGCCGGTTCTACATCACTTACGTGGCCGTGTCGCGGCATGGCGTGGCTACGGCTCTGGCGTCTACAGAAAACTTCCGCTCTTTCACGCGGCATGGCGTGATCTTCGGGCCTGAGAATAAGGACGTTGTGCTGTTCCCCGAGCGGATCGACGGCCAATATGTGGCTCTGACTCGCCCCAGCGGAGGAGCAGGGTTCGCCCGCCCAGAAATGTGGCTCGCCAAGTCACCGGACTTGATCCATTGGGGCCAACACCAGCACCTTTTGGGAGTCGGTGCGACGTGGGATAGCGGCAGAATCGGAGCCGGACCACCGCCACTCCGCGTCGAGGAAGGCTGGCTTGTGCTATACCACGGCAATCGCCGACCGCGCGGGCCGGGGGATGTGGGAGAATACTCGGCCGGCGCGATGCTGCTGGCGCACGATGATCCTCGTCGAATTCTGCGTCGCTGCGCCGCACCGTTTCTGAAGCCCGAGGCCGAATTCGAGTGCGAGGGATTTGTGCCGGGCGTAGTTTTTCCCACCGGTGTCGTCGCCGACGGCCCGTCGTTACTGATCTATTACGGTGCCGCCGACACCAGTTCGGCCGTCGTGCGAATGTCGCTCGACGAGATTCTCAACACGCCTTGATCGCCGCCAGCACTTCATCGACCGACACAGTGGCAAAGGAACTGGCGTAATCGGCCATGGCATAGGGGATAATCAGTTCCCGGCCATGCAGCGCGGCCCCGCAACTGTAGACCACGTTGGGAACATAGCCTTCACGCTCGTTCTCATTAGGGGCTAGCAACGGTTCGGAAAGTCGGCCGATCACCTTGCTGGGGTTCTCCAGGTCCAACAGAAATGCTCCCATCGAGTACTTTCGCATCGGGCCGACGCCGTGACTCAGCACCAGCCAGCCGGCCTCCGTTTCGATCGGCGAGCCGCAGTTGCCCAACTGGATGTACTCCCACGGATACGTGGGCTTGAGGATCAACTCCTTCGTGTACCAGAAATTGAGCATGTCCGAATACATCAGGAAAATGTTCTCATTGTCCTGCCGCGAGAGCATGGCATAGTGACCGTCGATCTTGCGAGGAAACAGAGCAAAACCTTTGTTGCGGACTTCAGGACCGTTGAGCGTGCTGATCTTGAATCGCAGAAAATCTTCGGTCTCCAGCAGTTGCGGCAGAACAATTTTGCCGTCGAACGCGGAATACGTCGCATAATACCGGGTGGCGCCGTCCTCCTCCTGGAACAGCACGAATCGGGCATCCTCAATGCCGTTGGTTTCCGTCGGCGAGTAAGGAAAAATGCAGCGCTCCGAAAGGCTCTGGTCCGGCTCATAGAAAGATTCGTAGTTCGATTTGGCTAGTGCCAGCACTCCCTTGGAGACCGGTTCCCATTCCGCTTGCTTGGCGCGAAATTGGCGCAGCACCCGGCGTATGGCTTCCTCCAATTGGCTGATGCTGAACTGCTCGTCCAGCAGCAGGAACATTTGCTCGGTAAATCCGTTGGACAGGCCCAGCTCGACCAACTTTCGCTGGAACAACGGTTTTTCGTACTGCGGGTTGGGCATCACATGCGGCGTGGTAACGAACCGTGTCGGCGGATCCACGGTGATGGTATTCTTTGCATCCACCGTGCCGGAGCGAAAAGTAATGGAGGATACGTGACCCTCCCCCGTGGCTCGCAAGCTCAACACGAACCGCCGCGATCCCTTGGGTAGTCCGCTTTGGTCGGGATGCCACACCAACGAGGGATTGAACAGCGCCGCCGATTCCAGAGAATATTCCTGAGTAAAGTAAGCGCCAATCAACAGCCGCCGCTCCTCGCTCAGCGCTTCATCGGTCAGCAAGTGATGCCGCACGCTTTCAAAGCGTTCGAGAAAATAATTTCGGAGACGTTGATGGCGGCCCTGAAACTCGCGCATCACGTCCCCCAGCAGAGCGGTGACGTGGGCGTCACTCACCGACATCACTCTGGCGATGATTTTGACTGTGCGCTCTTGGCTGACGACCTCAAAGGGCCGAAACAGCACTCGAGAATTATTCGGCTTAAGTACAATGCCCGTTCGCTTTACATCCATGCTGAGCGATCCAATCGGTTAGGGGAAAGCAAAATCACTGCCGATTCACGGGCGTCGCGCTGCCCAGGGGTCTGAACGCCGTCAGGGCTCGATCGGTCAATTCCATTTCGGCCAACGCCATTTGAAAGGCGATGGTCGATTCAGCTCCTTGATTCTGATTCACCCGGTCCTGGTGCAGGCCGTCCCGGCATCCGCCGGTGCCGGCATCGTAAACATCCAACCCCAGATCGTTGCGCCCCAAAAACCATTCAAACGCCGTTCTGGCCTCTGTCAGCCACGAGGAGTCGCCTGTCGCCTTGCAGGCGCTGATGCATGCCGAAACGATGGCCTGAACTTCCATCGGTTGTTGATCGAACTGGGCGCACTCCTCGCCACGTCGATAAAATCCATTGCTGCCGATGGGTCGTAAGTGGCCGTGGGGAGAGCGTTGTATCTCTAGCAGCCAACGCAGAGTGCTGAGGCCAATATCCAAAGCCCGCTGATTGCCGACTCCGTGGCCGCTGAGTATCAGAGCCTGTGAGAGCCGGGCGTTATCATAGCTGGCGATGTCTTCAAACCAAGGCCAGTTTTCCTTCGCCGTTCGGTCATAAAGGTCAATCAGGCGGGATGTGAGCGTTTCCCGCACTTGCTCGACGCGCCGATCCCCCGAAAGACGACGGAAATATTCGTGAATTCCCAACAGGGCCAGTGCCGCCGCCCTGGGTGAGGGGACATCCACAATGGGGGGGAGGGCTTTGCCGAACATCTCAACGGCCCAATATTGAAAGTCCGCCCGGCGGCTTCTGCCCACGCAGGTGCCCAATGCCCAAAGTGCGCGACCAAAGCAATCATCGGAGCCGGGTTCGTCGATCCAGCGGCGGTCCAACGTCATGAAATTGCGGAACCGGCCCCCCTCCGCGTCGTAGGCGGCATTGAGAAACGCGGCGTACCGGGTTGCCGCGCGCAACACCGTCGGCATTTCGTTGCCCAACTCCTCCAGCATGACGGTGAGAATCAACGCACGGGCATTGTCATCGGTGCAGTAGCCATGCTCGAAATTCGGAATCGTATAGCTGGCGTGCTGAAAGATTCCGGTGGAGTCGGTCATATTCAACAAATGGTCCAGGCGCAGCACGGGTAGATCGAGCGACCGATCCTCCAGCGTTGGCACCACATAGCGACGACCGGGTTTTTCGACCAGGCTGTGCCGCGCTTGCTGGAACGTGTCCATATAGATATGGGCCACGTTGCTCCAGATCATCTCGCGGCCAAGCATGTATGCCCGCTTTCGCATGGCATGGCGGCGATTGTCATCCCTCAACAAAGAGCAAATAGCGTCGGCAATGGCTTTCGAATCGGCGAAAGGCACTAGCACGCCGCGGTCGTCGGCCAGCAATTCCTCCGCGTGCCAATAGGGTGTGGAAATGACGGCCTTGCCGCAACCGAATGCATAGGCCAGCGTGCCCGAGGTGACTTGCTCTGCGTTCAGGTAGGGAGTGACATAGAGGTCGGCGGCGCCAAGAAACTCCGTCAGCTCCCGTAGTTCCACAAACCGGTTGTAGAAGATGACGTTCCGCTTGATGCCCAGGTCGCTCGCCAATCGCTCCAGACTAAGGCGATAGACCTCTCCTTGGGCTCGCACGAGATTCGGGTGCGTGGCCCCTAGCACGATGTACACGAAATCGGGGAACTCCTTGAGTACCGCTGGGACGGCGCGCAGTGCATGCTCGATTCCCTTATTCGGCGCCAACAATCCAAAGGTCAGCGCCACCTGCTTCCCCTCGACGCCAAACTTGTCCTTGAAAAAATTGGAATCCACGAATGGCATGTCCGGGATGCCATGTGGGATCAAAGCGATCTTGCCGGCGTCGATGCCATAAATCTCCTGTAGCAGCGACTCCCCTTTTTCCGACATCACGATCAGCCGTGCCGACACGTCGGCCAGTTGTTCAACAACACGTCGCTGCTCTGCGTTCGGATCGCGGAGGACCGTGTGCAACGTGGTTACAATCGGCATTCGCAAATCGCGTAGCAAACCCAACACATGACTGCCGCTATCGCCACCATAAATGCCGAACTCGTGTTGTACGCAGACCACGTCGGCATTGCTGAAATTGAGAAAGTCGGCCGCTCTCAAGTAGGAATCAAAATCCTGCTCGGCGATCTGAAAGCGGACTTCGGGGGGATATTCGTAACCCCCTTCAATATCATCGACTGGCACGACGCAACATTCAACGTCGGGGAACTGATCCGAAACTGCCCGATGCAGATCAGACGTGAAGGTGGCGATTCCGCATTTGCGCGGAAAATAATCGCCGACAAACGCCACCGTGCTGACTTCGTTTACTTTTTCCAAGGCACAAGATTCTCCTTGCTTTGCAAACCGCGTTTCTGGCAAATGTGTGCCGTTACGGGTGCATCATACCGTAATGTGAGGCAAATAGCTCCCTGGAATATTTCCAACCTCAACCCGTCGGATGTCCATACAACTCGCGAACAGCATTGATTCCAGACCCCTCCCCCTATCTTTTCCCGCAACATGCGTTATGCTGGTGAAGTGGTGTGGGTGGCGACCCATGTGCGGTTCCCCCCCTAAATTGCAGCGTTGAATTCGGACGACTTGATACAGAGCAGCCCCACCCGTGTCGGGAGGCTCGATGAAAAGTAGGCCGACGTGGCGGAATACCTCAGGGTGTTCCGCCACGTCGGCTTTTTTTGTTTGCATTGGGTTGGCATCGGTCGCCGTTGCCGAAGGAGAAAGTGGACATGTTGGAAGATACTGCGGAACTGCCGCGGATGGAAGAAAGCGTACAAGTTTCGGAGGTCCGATATCGGCGGCTGTTCGAATCATCAAAAGACGGCATCCTCATTCTCGACGCCGCCACCGCCAAAATCACAGACGCCAACCCATTCATAAGTGAATTGCTTGGGTTTTCTCAATCCGAATTGATCGGCAAGGAACTATGGGAAATCGGATTGTTCAAGGACGTTGAGGAGAGCAAGGAGGCCATGCAAAAGCTGCAAGCGGATGGCTACATTCGTTACGAAGACTTGCCGCTGGAAACCAAGGCGGGGAAAAAGGCCGACGTGGAGTTCGTCAGCAATGTTTATACCGAGGGGCATCACACCGTCATACAGTGCAACATTCGTGACATCACCGATCGCAAGCGGGTCGAACAGGCGCTCCACGAGAGCCACACCCGGTTCGAGTCCCTCTTTGATGCCTCCCCGGTCGGCATGTACCTGGTGGACGGAACCCTTCGCATTCGACTGGTGAGCCGGACGGCTCGCCCCGTATTCGGCGAGATTGGCGAACTAATCGGCAGAGACTTCCTCGAAGTCATTCACATCCTCTGGCCGCCGCAACGAGCCGACGAGATCGTCGCCCGCTTCCGACACACTCTGGAAACCGGTGAGCCCTATGTTGCTCCTGAGTTCAGCGCGGAGCGATTTGACCTAAAGGTGATCGAATACTACGACTGGCAGATCCATCGCGTCTCCCTGGCGGATGGAGATTTCGGCGTCGTCTGCTATTTCGTGGATATCTCCGAGAGAATGCGAATGTCCAACGAACTACGCCAGTACTCCGCTAATTTATCCGAGTCCGACCGCCGCAAGAACGAGTTTTTGGCGATGCTGGCCCATGAACTCCGCAATCCCCTTGCTCCAATCCGCCATGCCCTGCAAATCATGCGGCTGACGGAGAATCGCGATGGGCTGAACGAGTCCAATGGCATTGATGCGCAAGCTTCCCCACGTAGCGCTTCCTACGAGATGATGGAACGCCAGGTAGGTCAGTTGGTGCGGCTCGTGGACGACTTGCTCGATGTGAGTCGCATCAGCCGGGGCAACATCGAGCTTCGCAGAGAGCGAGTTGAACTGGCCGCGGTCGTTCATCAGGCCGTCGAAGCAACACGCGCGTTGTATCAAGGCATGGAACATAACCTGACCGCCGCGCTGCCGTCCCAACCGATTTACCTAAGCGCCGATCCAACCCGGCTGGCACAGGTAGTGGGGAACCTGCTGAACAATGCCTGTAAGTTTACCGACAAGGGAGGACGCATTTCGCTCACGGTGACGATAGAGCAGCAGATGGCTGTCCTGCGAGTTCAGGACAACGGCATCGGCATCGCCTCCAAGCTGCTTCCGCGACTCTTCGACATGTTCATGCAGGTCGATACCTCGCTGGAACGATCGATCAGCGGCCTGGGGATCGGCTTGACTCTGGTGAAAAATCTCGTGGAGTTGCATGGCGGTACCGTGGAAGTTCATAGCGACGGGATCGGACAGGGGAGTGAGTTCGTGGTACGCCTGCCGATCTTGGAAGAGGCTCCGATCGTGCCTCCAGCAGTTCCGACGGCCGGCGAACCGACTACACTGGCTTGCCGCATTCTTGTCGTCGATGACAACCGGGACTCGGCCAAGTCGTTGGCGATGTTGCTTACACTGTCAGACAACGAGACGCGTACGGCCTATGACGGCCTGGAGGCGTTGGAAGCGGCAGCCACATTTCGTCCGAATGTTATTCTCTTGGACATCGGGCTGCCAAAGCTCAATGGCTTTGAGGTGTGTCGCCACATTCGCCTGCAGACATGGGGCAAAGACATGGTGCTGGTGGCCCTCACCGGATGGGGGCAAGATGAAGATCGGCAAAAGTCCCTCGATGCCGGGTTCAACGCCCACATGGTCAAACCGGTCGGTCACGCCGCGCTCACGAAGTTGCTGGCCGAGTTGCTCCCTCTGCCAGTTGAATGCATTCAGCAAAACAAGTGATAGCACAACCCCGCCGACCTTAAGCATGGCGCCGGTTTGCCCAATCTTCCAAACTCTATCCCTCCACTTTTAGGCCAACAGAGAGAAAGTCCCCGAATTTCTTTTTTCGGTCTTGCCGGACCGATGCGGTTTTTGTATCGTCCGCCGGCTTTTCCAGGTGCGACTTCTCGCAGCGATATGCCCTGCGCCTACATCGCCGCGTTCTCCTCATCTCAGTTCAAATGTGAGAAACGATCATGGCCTGTTCCACAATTTTCTCCCCTCGCGCGTGGCTGATCGCCGCCGCCATGGTTTTGCCTGTCACGGGATGGGGTTGCTCGCTCCTGGCAACCGGACTTTGGGTTCTCGATCCCAACGATACGGAAGCGGAGTACAAAGGGCTGAAAGAGCAGCGCGTAGCGGTGGTCTGTCGTGCCGGCGCGGCATCGCAGATGGAAGCGGCCGGCGCCACGCACGAAATTGCGAGACAGGTTTCAGCACTGCTGAAGAAAAACGTGCCGCACATCCGCCTGATTTCTCAGAAAGATGTCGATGACTGGATGGATAATAATGAAATGAAGTCTTGCGCGGAACTAGGCAAAGCGCTACGGGCCGATAAAGTGGTAGCCATCGATCTGGCGCAACTGAGCCTCTACGACGGGAAAACGCTCTTTCAGGGACGCGCCCAGGCGAATCTTACCGTCTACGATATCCGCGACGGAAGCAGCGTGGAACTTAGGCCGGCGGACGTGTCATATCCCCCGAAGAACGGCGTACCGACGGATATTCCCGAGCAGCAATTCCGCGCCCGTTTCCTGGAAGTCTTGTGCGGACAGCTTGCGCGGCGATTCTATCGCTTCGATTCAGGAGAAGTCGATGACAACTTCTATAGCGAGACGCCGCTTGGATTTAGCCGTCACTGAGCGGATGGCAACCATCAGGCGGAGCGAGAGGGATACATTATAACTTCGGAGGCTGGCGCGTCTGCTTGGGCGGAATCATGTTCCGCTGATCATCGCGAGGCCGAGGTGGATTGTTGTTATTGTTGTTCGGTTGAGCAACCCGCGGAGGATTCACGTTGGTAAATGTCTCCCGCCATTGCCAGCCCATCGGGTCGGCTAGCTCTTCCGCGGCCACCATCGCCCACGGCGTGCCAGGGTGCTGCTCGACCACGCGACTCAGGTAGAATTCGGCCAGTTTGGCTTCTTTCTCCAATGCGCTGCCGGAAGACACTTCTTTGGAACTGACCAGATCCCAGGTGTCGTTCTTGGAATTCTGAAACTTCATTCCTCGCTTGGCCTTAGCCAGCATCGAGTTATAGCCCTCGGTGCGAACCTTCAACGCCATGACTTGCCCCATGGCCAGATCATAGCCCGCCTGCCAGCGCGGTTCATTGATTCTTTCCCGATCGCTCTTCCCCTGCATCAGCGTCGATTGAAGGTCTCGAACTTTCGGTTCCAGTTTGGCAGCCTGCTGCTGTGCATCGGAAAGCTGTCGGGCCAGGTCCGCTTCATCCCGACGGCGGAATCTCAGTTGCGGATTCGTGATCGGACTGACCCAGGTCTTGCCAGAGGCATCAATCAGCGCCCGCTTGGCGCGGTTCCCTTGCAGCCGCTTCTTGTATTCGGCCGCCGTCACATAATCTGGACGATACTTGCGCATCGCGTTGGCGTCGAAGAAATACTTGATATAAGACGACAGATGGGACGTTTCTGCTCGACTCACCGGCCGATCCGGATTGCGATTCGGATGCACGGTGAAATAGATGCCGCCGGTGGCCACTGCCAGGCGGGTGAGGTTGTATGGGCCAAAGCCCGAATCGAGCGGTTCTTCCTGACGCCGTCCCCCCGTAAAGGCAATTTTCACTCGTTCCGGCAGCAAGGTCTCCGGCCCCTGAGTGACCGTGGTCCATTGGGGATCCTGGTTGTAGCGTGGATCAGGATCGATCCACTTCACTTCCACGTCCTTGCGACCAAACGGAGACGGAATGCCGATGACATAATTGCGAATTCCATAGTGACGCGACAGGTTGACGGCTTGGTCCAAAAGCTCAACGCCTTTGCCCACCGTCTGATTTCCATCATCACCCGTTTCGTCGGTGAAGATGATGAACATGATGTTGCGTTTAGTCTTTTCGTTGTTGGCATAACGCTTGTATTCATCCGCAGCCCGACAAACGGCCTCGAAAGTCCGCTCCACGCCGCTATCGTCGTTCTTGATGCTGTTAATGGCCGCTTTAATTTCTGACAGTTGATCGGTAGGATGCGATGTCAACAGGCGAATGTCTTTGCCAAATGCCACCACGGAAGTCAGCAACGGTTTATCGTCGTGCTTGGCGAAGGCAGGGTGCTGACTCGCCTCGACGACGCCCAGTTCCTCATAGATGCGATCCAAACGCTTGTAGATCGCTTCACGTTGGCCTGAGAGGCTTAGGGATTGATCAAAAAACCAGACGATCAGCGTTTTGCGCTGGTCCAGTGAATCGAGAATCTCGCGAGTGATTCGATCCACCGCTCCCGCTGCACCTGTCACACCGGTTCCTGCCGCTCCCTGGCGGAACACGGACGTGTCCAATTCAGCAGACTCCAACGGCAGTAGCGGTTTCTCGATGTTGATATCGCCCAGCTCGGTCAAGACCTGGGGAGTCTCGACCACGGAACCCGACTGCAACATAGGAACTTCCTGCTCCACCTGGCCAAGCCCCTCGGCCATCGAGAGGCCGTTGACGCTGTTGGCACCAATTTCCTTGGTCTCGAGGTCGGAATAGGCAAAGTCCGTCGGAGGCTGGAAATCTTCCAGCAGCGGGACGGCGGTCAACTCCACAACTTTTTCTGTTTGCGGCAATTCAAAAAAAGTGGCCGCCAACAAGATAAGTACGCTGAGGTGAACGACCAGGCTGATAAGCCATGCGGGCGCGTCTCCTTCGAGGGGCGCGTTTTCCTCGCCGGTCTGAACCTGCCACCAGTTCTGAAGTCGCTTGATAGGATTCAAATCTGAGCTTCCCCGGTCCGTGGCCCCCGTTTGCCCTCTGGCTCTATTGTCCCGACGATAGGTGAGTATAGCAAGCAGAGTCGCTCCATCTGCGGTAGGCACTTCACGAACCGCCGTCACCTGTATTTCAACCCCGCCTACAATCCAAGGTAACGATCTCGCATCCAAACGGCAGCTGGAAAGGGGAAACCTGGCTGTTTAGGCCGGATGTCGTTGACCTTCCGATGGTTGTTATCTAGCATGATAATGCGGACTTGGGGCGGAAACATGCATCTGTCTCCCTTCCAGCCGCAATCTCCCACCAGCCCCCCGGGTCTCATTGGAGTCGCATACTCATGACGCATTGGCACACTGACGGGTTCCGCCCTGGAGGCACCTGGCGAAATGGCCTTTGGAGGGTGGGAGTTTCGGCACTGCTGCTGTCGGTCATGGGGACCGCAGTTCATGCTGCCCCTCCCGCAGGCCCCAAAACCGGCCCCTCTGGAACTCACGATGACGGTCCGGCCGAACCTATGGTGGTGCCACTCCAGACGCGGGATGGAGTCCAGTTGAAGTGTACGTTTTACCCCAGCACCAAAGGGAAGAAGGCCGTGCCTGTGGTGATCCTGCACGAATGGAAGGGAAAACGGAGCGACTACAAAGATTTGGCACTGTTTCTCCAGTCGAAGGGCCATGCGGTCATGGTGCCCGACCTGCGTGGGCACGGTGAAAGCACCACGATGAGGATCGGGCCGGATAAGACGATAACCCTCAAGGCGATCAAAATCAAGAAAAAAGATATCGAGTTGATGGTCCTCGAAGACATGGAGGCGGTGAAGCGATTTCTCAGAGATGAGAAGAATAATGAAGGAGAATTGAATCTCGAGAAGCTATGCATCATCGGGGTAGAAATGGGAGCCGTGGTGGCCGCCAACTGGGCGCTGCTGGATTGGGATACCCCGGTGTTTCCACCTCCTCACAAGCGCGGCCAGGACGTGAAGGCTCTGGTGCTAGTTTCTCCCGAATGGTCCTTCAAGGGCGTGTCGATGGCTCCGGCTATCGAAAATGCAAAATTGCAGGCCAATCTTTCGATCATGCTCATGGTCGGCTCCAAGGATACAAAAGCATTGGAAGCCGCTGAGAAAATAGAGAACAAACTAGCTCGCTTTCATCCCGAGCCGGCTGATGGAGAAGCGAAATCGAAAAAAACGCTCTATATGGTCAAGCTGGACACATCGCTTCAAGGGGCGAAGCTGGTCAACCAGGTCGAATTGAAGACCGACCGCATCATCTCTGGATTCATTGATTTGCGGCTCGTCGAGCAGTCGTTCCCATGGAGCGAACGACGGAGACCCTAAGGGGAGAGACAAGGCCCGCGGGGGCGTAAGACCCCTGTTCTCTCCTGCTCGAACAAACAGGGGGCTCACGCCCCCCGCTCGCTATTCATCGCGATGACTCTCGACTCGTCAGCGCCCCCGCTGGAATCGGCACCAGATGAGGAAACCGACTCAGATCCTCGGCAGGCAAGGAGGCAGCAGAAGCAGCCGGCGCCGACTGAGGAGGAATCCTCAACACGGTGCCGATCGGCAACATGTCGGCGCTGCGCAATTGGTTCCGATTCGCCTCCAAGATCTCCGCAAATCGACCGGACGATCCTAGATAGCGTGTCGCCAGTGTGGAGAGCGTATCTCCATCTACGACGGTATGAGAACGCCATGGCCCTGGTCGCTCAGCAGGGGGGGCTGGGCGATCGACCGCGCGGGGAATGTTTGACGCAATTTCGGGCGCGGGACGTGGCACTGGAGAGAGTGGGGGCGTCTGGCGCACGTTTCCGCGCAAGTCCGGCAGTGGCGGAGGCGATTGGGGACTCTCTGGAACTGTTTTAGCCCCTGAATCTGCATCTTGAGCTTTTGAGGTGAATCCCGGTGGCAACCGCGGGGGCGTCAGCCTCAACTTCGCCGAGCTGTTTAAGTCGCCAGGCAACGGGGACCCCACGGTCCCCAAAGAGTTGGTTCCCGCAACTGCCGGCAAGGGAACCCCTTGCGAAGCGGCCGATGCGCTGACACCGGCTGTCGCAGAAGCAACAGCATCCCGATCACGTAGTGGCAGCGTGGCGGTCGATTGAGCGGGTGTCTGCGTCTCTGTTGCCGGTTTACGGAAACAGAGTGCAGCGACCGTTCCCGCCACCAGAACCGTTCCAACGACGGCCAATTTGGTCCGCAGGGTCATTTCAAGCAACCTGAAATTGGAGAGCCTGGAAGATCTTAGCACGATGTGTGCCATTGCCGGTCGGCAAAGACTGCCGTCCCATCGAATGATATCGGGCGGGCCGAGCCACAAAAGAACCAATCCGCCTCCATCCCCTACGGCATTGGCTAAGCGCAGGTTCGCCTCTGAGGAAGGTGGCGGTTCTCTGCAAAATGACGTGCGATAAGCGAGGCAATCTGCGGCGAATTTAACGCCTGTTATGCCGTGCCCGTCGTGGCCTTGCGCTCGGCACTTCGAGCGGAGCGAGGAACGTCCTTGACCGATCCTTCCATCCAAAGCAGCACGGGTGCCGCAATGTAGATCGAACTGAAAGTTCCAACGATGATCCCGATCAAGAGCGTAAATGAGAATCCATGCACGCCAGGACCGCCCACAAAGAACAGCACGCCCACTACCACAAACGTCAGCAAAGAGGTCAACAGGGTTCGACTCAAGGTCTGGTTGACCGCGTCATTGACGATCTTCTTCGTGATATGTGGGCTCTTGCCCTTTAACTCGCGAATGCGGTCGAAGATCACGATCGTGTCATTGAGCGAGTAGCCAATCAAAGTCAAAATCGCCGCCAGGATGACAAGGTTCATCCTGAATCCCTCCATGAACGGGATAAAGGCGAAATACTTGGTCAGTGCCAGGATGCCCACGGTGACCAGCACGTCATGCACCAAGGCCACGACGGCGGCCAACCCATAGCGAACGTGCTGAAAGCGCAGCCAGAGGTAAGCCACGATCGCCAGGAAACTAATGAACACGGCAGAGAAAGCCGTCAACTGCATGCTTCCTGCCACTTGGTTTCCAACATTGGTGGCCATCGGAAATACGGGTTCGTCCGCCAGACGGATCTGCAACGCATTGAGCAGTTTTTGCGTGTCTTGCCGATTGAGCGTCACATCGAGGGTCCATGAGGTCTGGGCCACTTGGCTTTCGCCGACTACATCGGGGTGCGTCACGCGAAACTGAAAGTTCAGATCCTGGGGCGTCTTGCCCTCCGACGTGACAGCAGGGTTGGCTTCACCAGGCTCTGCAGCCTTTACCAAGCCTATGCCGCGAGCCGCCTGACGGATCATTTCACTGAGCACATCCTGCTTGATCTTATCTTCAAAGTTCAATTGGGCACTGGTGCCGCCGACAAACGATTGACCGGCAATTGTATGCTCACTCAATTCACTGGCAGCGGCAGTGTCAACTTCGACCTGAGTAGGCTGCACGACAGGCAAGCTGGCAGCACCTGTGGGCTGAACGACGGGGAGAGCCCCAGCAATCGGTGTTTTTTCTGCAGCATTCGGTTCGGGAGTCTTTTTCCCTGCCTCGGGCTCAACCTGGCCCAGAAACAGCGACTGCGGATCGACGGCCGCAAACAAAGTTCTTGCCGATCCGGTCGATCGCTGAGTGCCGTCTCCTGGAGCCGGCTTGCCAGGTTCAGGTGCTGGCGCCGATTTGGCAGGCGCCGGCTTTTCAGGTGCTGGAGCCTTGGCATCAATGTCCTTGGGAACCGTAGCATCAGGCGCGAGTGCTCCCGCGATCGTCTTGACTTCGTCCTGCTCAAAAGTCAAACGGTTTGTTTTCAGCTCTCCTTTGAACACCTGTTTCAGTGCATCTTGAACCACCTTGGTGTTCGACTGCACTGTCTCGATGTCGAAAATCTTGTTCCCTTCTCCCACTCCAGAGGCCGTGACAGCATCGAGTCGCGCAGCTTCGGGGGCTTTTTCAGAATACTCCTTGAGCCGGGCCTCGACCTGTTTTTGTGTTTGCTTGTCCTTGAAAACCACCTCGATCTTGGTTCCGCCACGGAAGTCGATGTCCAGAAATTCTGAACCACGCAGGAAAACCGCCACCAAGCCAATCGCAATGACGGCCTGGGAAGCTGCGATACAATAGGGCATCGCCCGCACAAAGTTGACGTTGGTTTCTCCAATCGCCTTGGTCATCCGCAACGTCGTGATCCAGCGATTCCTTTCGCAAACGTCGAATACCAGCCGGGCACAAAAGATGGCCGTGAACATGCTGATCAAAATACCCAAAATGAGCGTGACGGCAAAACCCTTGAGCTGCTCGGTGCCAACCGCGTAAAGGACGACGGCTGTAATGATGTTGGTCGCATTGGAATCCACGATGGTTCTTGTCGCCCGACTGAATCCGTTGCGAATTGCCATGCGCAGCGCAGACCCGCGTTCCAACTCTTCCCGCATGCGCTCATAGATCAACACGTTGGCATCGACGGACATACCGACGGTCAGCACCAGCCCCGCCAGTCCGGCCAGTGTGAATGCCGCCTGCACGCTTACCATAATCGCCACGACCAACAAAAGGTTGAGCAACACCGCCACGCCAGCAACCAGCCCGGCAAATCGGTAATAAGCGATCATGGCCAACGGCACAATTACCAACGAAATCATGATGGCCAGCGCACCTTGGCGAATCGTCTCTTCACCCAGCGTGGCATCGGCCCGCATTTCGCTGATCGGCGTCGGATTAAGCTTAGCCGGCAAGCTTCCTGCATCGAGCACTCCCACGAGCCACTCAACCTCAGCCTTGCTGAAATCGCCCGTAATCTGCCCTTTCTCGCTGATGCGTGACTGTAGATTTGGCGCGGAAAGAACCTGATCGTCCAACACGATACCCAACTTGCGAACCAGACTTCCTTTGGGCAGATTGTTACCGGTCAGATCCCCGAACAGCCGAGCCCCCTCACTGTTAAATTCGAAGTCCACGCTGTGCTTCAAGTCCGGGCCAATTTGAGTGCGTGCCAACTTGAGATACCTACCTTCCACGTTCTGGGAATCAACCAGCACGAGCACGTCGATCCCTTCGCCGCGGCGGCTGTCGCGCGAAACGAAACTCCGGTCCCGATCACCGTTCATGTTAACACCGAATCGAGGTCTGCCGTCTTCTCCTAGTCCAACATGAATCCAACGCGCCTTCAAAACCCCCAGAATCACCAATTTTTGGGTCTTGCCGTCGATCGTGCGAGTGACCAGATCCTTATCGGCCAACGCGGCGGCCACATCCTTGGCGGGAACATCAAACCACTGCGCCCTTACCTGTCCTCCAAGCGTGACCACTTTTTCGGGGAGAGGCGGCTTCTCGCCGGGCTTGGCTCCTTGGGCATCGGCAGCTCGCTTATCTTCGAGCGATTTCGCCTCGCCGATCAAATACTCCGTCACCTCGTCCTTGCTGCTGTGCCGTGCATCCGTCGAGGGATCTTCCACCTTCCAGTCCACGCGGCGAGCCCGCTCGACAATCGCCTGATCGGCATTCGGATCAGCGAGAATGCGAAACTCCAGGTGTCCCGTGGTCTGCAGGATCTGCTTAAGCATCGCCACTTCGGTCGGATCGACTTCGGGCACGATGACTTCGATCGCATCCTTGCCGATACTGCGAATCGTGACGAGCTTCACACCCGCGGGATCGACCCGCTTGGTGATTGCACCGATGAGCCGTTTCATCAGCTCCTCAGAACTTCCACCACCGGAGAGAATGGAGTCCCTGTCCCCTTTATCCAATTCGTAGGCCAGAATCGTTCCGCCGTTGAGATCGATACCCAGCTTCGGCGGCCAACGCAACCACATCAGCGCCAATGCAGAAAGGATCGCCAAGGCCACCACGGTAAACTTCCAGCTTGCCTCGGGCATCCGCAACAGGGGCCCAATCCAGGTGCCAAATGCCACCGACACCAGCACCACCAATGCCAATAGCCCCAGCACGCTGTACCAGGCTCTGTACCAAGGGGTGGCCGTAGCGGCCAGTCCAGCCTTGAATTCCTCTATGGTCAACGTGCCATTGCCGTCCTTGTCCCATTTCCCAAAGAAGCTCTTCGCTTCACTGGCGTCGATGCCAGATTTTTCGCCGACCATCTCCTCGACCGTCAGCCTCAGATCGCCATCTTGATCCAGCGTCTTGTATGTTTTCTCGGGGGTCAGCGGCACTTTGTTCACCCGGGGCTTTTCGGGCTCAGGCTTCACCGGAGCGGCCTCGGCGGCTGTCGCTTGACTTACTTCCTTGGTTGGCTCGGACGCTGTCGCCTGACTCACTTCCTTGGTTGGCTCGGAGGCTGTCGCCTGACTCACCGCTGTGGTTTGTCCTGAAGCGGTCGTCGACGGGCTCAAGCTCCCCCACGTCACCAGACACAGTGCCGCCAATGTGAGTGCAATTCGCTGATTCATCCCGATCTCCTTGACTGATCCACAATGGCACCGGACGTGCGCCGCTATTTTTTCTCGTCTTCGGCCTTATCTGACTTGCCCCCCTCGACTCGAGAAATCGAGTCGAGAGTGACTCTGATTTTGGTACCCGTCGTTTCATCGATGGTGACGGTCACTTCGTTGGCTTCGCGTAGGACGTTGGCCACGATCCCCTTGATGCCCCCCACCGTTACCACCCGATCATTCTTCTTGAGATTCAGCAACATCTCCTTATGGAGTGACTGCTTTTTCTTTTCTGGACGCACGAGCATGAAGTAGCCCAGCATCAAAATGATGGCCACGGGGAGCATGAAATTCAAAGAATTGCCTCCCCCGGCGCCGGCACCTCCTCCAGCATTGGGATCGGCGGCCGGCGGAGTTTGCCCCGCGGCTTGAGCAATCAGCTCCAGGTGAGCCAACAATGTATTCATTCCATTACCCAATGTTTATTAGTGCCAACAGAAACGGCCCGAAGCCCCCACCTAGGGACCGGGCCACGAGCAGGCCAGGCATTGCGGGGTATCATAAGGCGTTATGGCATAAGGAGCAAGGGCAGGTGCTAGTACTTCAGAGGTCGCCACTAGCCTCCTTCAAAACCATACGCAACTGTATCGGCCTCTGTTCAACCTGCGTCGCTCCAGCCTGCCCTTCGCTCAGTGCAAAACTGTGCAAAGCGATCTGCCGCAATCGCCTCCCGTGAGGCAGCCAAGAGCCGTTGGTAGTAGGTCAGGTTGTGAATGGTCAGCAGGATCGGCCCCAACATCTCGCCAGCCACAAACAGATGCCTCAAATAGCCGCGGCTATGTCGGCAGGCCGCACAGGGACACCCACTCTCCAGCGGCTTTGGATCTCGCTGATGCTTGAGGTTGCGGAGCCGAATCGGTCCCGCATCAGTGAACGCCAATGCGTTGCGCCCGTTGCGGGTCGGCATTACGCAGTCAAACAGGTCGATGCCCAGGCCGATGGCCATCAGCAGATCTTCCGGTCGGCCGACCCCCATCAGATACCGTGGACGGTCCGCAAGCATGGCCGGCATGGTGGCCTGAAGCGTTTCTCGCATTTGGTCGGGTGTTTCCCCTACACTCAACCCACCGACGGCATAGCCGGGAAAATTCATGCTTGCGAGCCTCTCGGCACAATCGACTCGCAACACCGGATCGAGGCCACCCTGCACGATGGCGAACAAGCACTGATCCGGCCTTTGAGCAACAGCCTGACAGCGAGCCGCCCAGCGAATGCTGCGTTCGGTGGCCTCCCGCAACTGTTCAGGAGGGCAGGGGAGGGCGACTACATGGTCGAGCACCATGGCCACGTCGCTCCCCAGATTCTGCTGGATCGCAATCGCCCGTTCGGGGCTCAGCTCGATCGTCGAGCCATCGATGTGCGAACGAAAGACCGCCTGTTCTTCACTGACGACTGTCCGCTCGGCGAGACTGTAAACCTGAAATCCACCACTATCCGTGAGAATCGGCCCCGACCAACCCATCATGGCGTGGAGCCCGCCGAGATCGCGGACTACTTCATCACCCGGCCGCAGGGCGAGATGATAGGTGTTCGACAGCACCATCTGGGCGCCCGTGGCGGCGATCTGCTGGGCAGTGAGTCCCTTGACCGTTCCCTGGGTGCCAACCGGCATGAAGGCCGGCATTTGCACAGGACCATGGGGCGTGTGAAACGTACTGAGCCGCGCGGCTGTGCCTGCATCTTGGTGATGGAGTTCAAACCGAAACATGAGGTAATCAACTTTCCAAATCTATATCTAATACCAGCGTTTCACCTCGCCGGAGGCTCGTATCCAACCCCGGCAACCTCCGCTCAAACAAACTGTTATTGCGCAACCGAGAGCGTGGCACCTGGATAGTAATGCATCAGAATCGCAGCACAATCGCTCCCTGCAATCGCCTTACCTCGCGCGCCCCACTGGCAGAGCCCCACGCAATGCCCCCAGCCGCGTCCTTGAATAGCCACCTGCGGCGGTCGCCAACTCAACGCAAAATAGGGACTCGGCAACTCGCGCGGCCCCACGCCCTCCTCACGCAAAGTCAACGTGCTAACTATTGCGGAGCCTCGCTCGCCCGTGACGGTAACCTCACCCAGTCTTCCATCGGCTGGGTTTGTGGCCTCAATACTCTGAATTACACCGACTGCACGGCCGGTTCTCTCCAGATAGGCGGAGAGTCGGGCGGCAATTGGCTCGCTGGCTGTCTCCACCTGCCAGCGATAGCGCGGGGCATCGCGGCAGCCGTCGCATGGCACGCCAACCAGTGGCGGGGCCGCATCGCGAAATTGGTCCGACCCGCGCCCGGTGTGGCCGCCACAGACTGCTCCATAGTATGGGCAGAAAAGCCGCCCCTGATAGAGGAGCACGATGCCGCGAGTGTCTTCCGCCACGCGTCGCGAATCGGCCGTCTCGACCGCCAGACGACGCCCTTGCGCGTCGATCATCTCCATACCTTGGTAGACCTGGCTCCGCGTATTGTCGTACACGTCAAAATCCCGAGCAGCCCCGCGAGCCTTCATTTGATACAGCACATAGGTGCGGGCGGCGATTGCCAAGGCTTGTCGGGCCGCCGGAGGAAACTCTCCTGGCATCTCGCCGTTGACGACGCTGGCCACATATGGCTCGACTTCGAGGCTGTTGATCGCCGACACACGACCGTCTTCCTGACGAACGAGCGATAACTGCCCTCGGTAGCGGCGCTGATTGACCCACAGGGAACCGGACGTGGCGACTTCAATTTTCAACCGCCGCTCTCGAAGTTTCAATTCGCCGATGCGAAGGCCGTCATTGGTAGCCGAAAGCTCCGTTTCCCCCAGTCGTTCACCCTGTCCCACCACGCGCCAGCCATCGGGAGCAAGCAAGCGATACGGACCATCAATCCGTAATTTCCAGACCGGACGCGCGACGGAACCCAGCAGGACACGCACCTGGGGAATTGTTCCAATTGCCGCGGCCTTGCTGGTGAGCGTCGGGTGACTGCCGTCAGGCAATTCAACCAAAGTTCCCGAAGATTCAGTGGAAGCGCGAATGGCCAGTCCGCCGAGACAGACTGCCAGCACAATCATGATCCAAGAGCGGCGCCAGGCATCCATGCCGGTCCTCCGGGTACAATCAGTCGCCGCGGAGCTTGATTCCCGCGATGGTCAACTTCTCGCGCACCTCGTTGAGGCTGGTCACACCAAAATTCTTGCATTCCAGCAACTCGTCGCCGGTGCGGCGGATCAGTTCGCCGATCGTGTTGATCCCCAGGCGCGTCATGCACTTGCGGGCTCGAACCGACAACGACAGCTCGGCGATCGGCCGATCTTGCATCTGGCGTTGATCTTCGCTCAACGACTCCGCCTCGTAGACCGGCTCCACGTCGCGTTTCTCGTGCGAAAGCTGACCCAGCCGCAATCCCTTGGAAGTCATCATTTCGCGAATCTCGACCAGCGACGTCTCGCCAAAGTTTTTGCTGGCCAGCAATTCGTGCTCGGTGGTCCGCGCCAAGTCTCCCAGCGTCATGACGCCCATCCGCTGCAGGCAGTTACGGCTGCGAACGGATAGCTCGAAATCGGTGACTGGGACGCTCAGGATATGACTCATCCGGTCTCGGGTCTTCTTGTCGTCCTCGTCGTAGAACATATCGCCGGAGGCTTGCGAGTCCTTGAAGAACAGGCGCGCCCTGGCATGGGTGGGAAAGACTTCCAACACGCGTTGGTAGCACTGCGAAGCCCGATCGTAGCGCTCCGCGTCTTCCATCAGGATGCCAAGGTTGATGAGCGTGCCGATGTGGGCAGGAAAGCGCGACGCGCTCCGCTCGTACAAGTCCAAAGCGCTCTTGTCGTTGCCGCGGCGATCGTTCTCCAGCGCCAGTCCAAACAGAGCACCCGAGTGGTGCGGGTCGGTCTCGACCGCTCGCTCGTACAACGCCACTACTTCCGTAGGATTGCCGCGCAAGGCAGCGACCGTCGCTCCGCGTTGATAAAGATACTCCGCCGTCTGTTCGATCGCGCCCGACAGGGAATCGAGCTTCGCCAGTGACTCCGCCGCCTTGTTCTGGTAGCGCAGCGCCTCGGCCATGGACAACTGGCAGGCGTCCTTGTCGTAGCCAGCGGCTTGAGCGGCCTGATACGCATTGAGCGCCTTCTCATAGTGCTGCTGGGCAAAATATGACTTGCCAAGGTAATAATGCGACAGGGCACCTCCATCGGCTGCCGTCAGCGTCGTGACCGCCGCGGCATATCGACCCAACAGGTAGTAGCAGACACCCAAACGGACGGCCGCTGCGGGAGTCCGCTCGCTGTGCGTTTCGAGTTCGGAGGTTGCCTCTCGCAACACCTGATACCGGGAAAAATCAGCCGCCACCGCCGCACTGATCTGGGCGATCTCTTTGGGCCCAAAACCCGCGTTGGACAGGACTAGTTCTTTGAGATCAACGTCGGCAACTTGCGCCATGGGAGTTCGGTCGCTCCATTCAGACAACAGGAATCCAACGCCACTGGGCTCAGGCGGTCTCCGCCACCGGCCACATCGGTCGCTCCCCAACAACGGGGAGGACTCGCGTCGGAAGTTTTGCGAATCCTAGAATATAGCCGTTTCCACCGCTGATCGGCAAGATGAGGGGCGGCGCTACGCTTGCCCGGAGGTTGCCAGGGCTGGAATAGGGTGGCCGGGGCTGGAGCCGAGCCTCCGGCGAGGCGATGCCCCGGTCAATTGCATTTGATTACACCTGCTCCAGTGCCTGTTGAAAATCCGCGATAATATCCCGCGGATCCTCCAGTCCCACGGCAATCCGCGTATATCGGCCAGGAATTCCCCGATCCGGCTCCCCCTTACGCTGCTGTACCAACGTCACCACATCCCCCAGGCTCCCCCACGGCTTGCACAGTTTCAGCTTTCCATCAAAACCGCCGTGCGTGCGCCCCTCTTTCCACTCCACCCCCAGCATCCCGCCAAACCCCCGGGTATAAGCCTGCCCCTGTTGCTGCCGCTTAGCCCACGACTCCAGCCCGCCATAGCGCACTCGGGCAACCTTGGGATGGGCCTCCAGCCCGCCGAAGGGGATGCTCGCGCGGCGGATTTCTTTCACCCATTCGGCGTTCCGTCCACACGCGACGCCCCCCATGGCGCTGCCGTGGCCGCCGATGTACTTCGTGGCACTGTGGATCACGAGGTCGGCCCCGTGCCGCAGCGGCTGAAACATGATGGGTGTGAGCCAGGTGTTGTCCACCACGCTGACCGCCCCATGCTCGGCCGCCAGCTTGATTAATTCCAACGCCGGCAGCACCTCCATCGTCGGATTCACATAAGGCTCGAAGTGGACGAACTTGGTTTTCTTTTTCTTGAGCGCCGCACGCAGGTTCTCCGGATCGTTCATGTCGATCAACTCGACCTCGATCCCGAACCGCGGCAACTTGTCGCGCAACAGCGTCATCACCGCGTCATAGTTGCAGCGATGAGCGACAATCCGGTCCCCCGCCTTGGCGTGTGCCAGATACGTCTGTGCAATCACCGACATTCCGCACGGCCCCGTCACCGCCTCGGCCCCTCCCTCGAGTCCTTTGATCTTGGCCTCCAGCGACCAGATCGTCGGATTGAACGAAGGCCGTTGATAGCGCCCGTGCTGCGAGTTCTTACTCTGGTAGATCGGTGTGACCGAGAAGCCGGCCTCCTGGCCGAGATGAATCGCATCGGTGGCCAGTTGATGACCGTCGGGCGAGGCGAATTTGGGGTCGATCAACGATTCAGCCGGCGCAGTCGGGGATGATTGAGGCGTCGGCCGCTGGTCTGCAGATGCTTCCCCCGCCGAACCTGCCGCTGCTCCAGCCGCAGCCGCGAGCCCAGTTTCCAGGAAATTACGTCGTGAAAAAGGCATGGTGACGGTACCGGGCTTAAAATCGACGAAATACGGTCTTTCTTATTGTGGTTGGGGATGCGGAGAATGGGAAGCAGTCCTGCTTTTCGCGAACACGGCCCGATTTTTCTGCGATACTGCTGGCCTATCCTGCTGCCATGCCCACTTCACGATTCAAGCGAGGGTTGTTAATCCGCCACGAGTGTTACGGTTTTACAGCAGGTCAGACGTCTTCCGAACTTCAACCAGGTTCTCGGTGTCACCATGAAACTCCCCGCGATCCGTGGCCTGATGGACCGGAGGATCCTTGTGAACTTCAAGGTCGATCCGGCCGTGTTGGCGCAGATCGTGCCGGCCCCGCTCCGCCCGATCGAAATTGGAGGGCATGGAATTGCCGGCATCTGCCTGATCCGTCTGCGGCATCTCCGCCCATCGCCGCTGCCGGCTTGGCTGGGTCTTGGTTCGGAGAATGCCGCCCACCGGATCGCCGTCGAGTGGGACGAAGCAGGGTGTACCCGTGCTGGCGTCTACATTCCGCGGCGCGACACGTCGTCGCGGATCTCGGCGCTGGTGGCGGGACGTCTATTTGCTGGGCTTCACCATCATGCTCGATTCGATGTTCAGGAGCACCATGGCGACTATCGTGTGACCATCAACAGCGACGACCGCGCGGTCCACATCGCTGTACGCGGCCATGAAGCTTCCTCGCTTCCGGCCGATTCGGTGTTTGGATCCCTCGACGAGGCCGCTTCCTTCTTTGAACGGGGCTCGCTCGGCTTTTCGCCGACAACGCAACCCGGCCAACTGGAGGGTGTCGAACTCTGCAACCGCAATCGCAATGTAACGCCGCTGGAAGTGGATCATGTCGAATCGAATTACTTCGACGATACCGACTTGTTCCCGGCGGGCACAATCACACTCGACTCCGCACTGCTGATGCGCGGCATCGACCACGATTGGAAAATCGGCCGCACGATGTGCTGCAATGCCCACGAAGCTCGTTGTGAAGCTAACGCTCGCTGACCTTGGATGGCACATCTGCACTCCGATCACTTGCCACTTTTCGCCTTTTCAGCTTCCATCTCCTGAAGTATCCCAGGCCAGTCGTCCGTGCGGAACGGCGACGCCGGCAGTCCGGCTTCGTTGACCAGATTCGGCTGGGCGATACCGCTCCAGGCGAACCGCACAGCAACTGGCTCTTTCACGCTGGCGCTGCGAATCACAAGAGTTTGTTCGCCCGCTTTTTCACCCGGCTCGATCGTCGCCTCAGCCGCGACAAACTTGCGATCGGACCCGGCAATTGTGAACCAATCCAGCGGCTTGCCATCACGCGATTTCAAGCCGGCCGCATGATCGAAAGTGAGGCGAATCTTGTCTCCCTCGACCTTCATCGCTCGATACAACGGCCCGCTGTAGACCAGCTTCTCCCGGCCATAGGTCTTGGCCAACGCCCAGAGCGCCAACCGCTCGCCAATCACGAGCTTGTTGCTGGCGTGATTGTCGCCGATGTTCGTGGAGTCAGAGGCCACCGCCATGCCTGTGTTGGGGATCGTCAGGCTGCGGCGCTGGGCGTCCCACAATTCCGCACAGGCAGTGTTCCAGTGGCCGCCATAGTTGAACGGCGCAATCTGCACGTAATAGAACGGAAAATCTCCCTGGCCCCAGCGTTTCCGCCAGTCGGCAATCATCAGGCCGAACCGCTGTTGATAGAAATGAGCGTTGCCCACGTTTCCTTCCCCCTGATACCAGATCGCCCCTCGAATAGCGAACGGAATCAAAGGATGGGTCATTTGATTGTAGAGCCCGGCCCGCTCCCAATAATCGGCGGGCTTC
This sequence comes from Planctomycetota bacterium, assembly GCA_021413705.1. Lineage (GTDB taxonomy): Bacteria > Planctomycetota > Planctomycetia > Pirellulales > UBA7805 > JAIOPX01. Next base: position 30,495 of record JAIOPX010000204.1, read on the forward strand.
TCTTGAAAGTGGGGCTCCATTTTCGGCAGCGTGGAGAGCGCTTCGCGGCTGATCCACGATTCCACTGGCGTCCCACCCCAGGAAGCGTTGAACAGCCCGATCGGCACTTTAAGCTCCTCATTCAGCCGCCGGCCAAAGTAATAGCCGACTGCGGAGAACTCGGCGACCGTGCCGGCATCGCACACATCCCAATGGCCTCCCGTGAACTGACTCGGCTTTTCGGTCGATTCGCGCACCACCATAAACAGCCGGATCTGCGGATTCGGCTGCCGGGCCAGGCGATAGCCCGGCGTGTGCTTAGTGTCCACCGCCATATTCGATTGCCCGGCGCAATACCACACCTCTCCCACCGCCACGTTCTGGTAGGTGATTTTACCCTGGGGCGTTTCGATCAACATTTCGTGTGTACCGCCGACCGCCAGCGGCGGCAGCGAGACTCGCCAGTTTCCTTCTGCGTCCGCCTTGGTTGACTCCTGCTTACCGGCACAAGCCACCGTCACCGCGTCGCCGGGTAGCGTCTGCCCCCAGACCGTCAATTTCACATCGCGCTGGAGCACCATGTTGTCACCAAAGCAGCCAGACATGACCAACGGCGGCGAGGCTTCCAATTGCTTTGCCTTGGCCAGATAGTGCCCGCGAATCTGCTCCTGGCTGAGTACCTGGTCATAAACACGCACTTCGTTGAGCAGGCCTCGCAAAGGATAGAACTCGGCCCCGTCGTGATAGTCGACCATCGAGAGAGGCGTATCGACGGGCAATAAAATGTCGCCGGTGCGCTGCGTTGATTCGCCCATCAGCAAACCATTGACATACAGCCGCATCACTTTGCCGTCGTAGGTGCCGGCCAGATGATACCACCGCCCTGGGTGTGCCGAGCCGGCGCTATGCAAATCGGTCATTTCTCCTTTGGGCCCGGAACCGAGCGAGAAAACAAAGCGATGATGATGAGTGCCCAGCACCCAGCCGAGCCGCTGATCGTGCTGCCTCGCCATGACGCCGACCGACCGACTCCACCGCGGCATGGAGTCGATCCGCACCCAGGACTCGGCGGTCAGCTTGCTGCGCAGCCGCCCAGGCAATTCCTTGTCCGAGGCGGCAATGGCGTTCGCGCCGCCGTCAAGTGGAATCGCATGCGTCTGCCCTGCCGCGACCAAAGGCGCCTTACGCTGCACCTTGGCCGGCGCGCCGCCAGCGAGATTGGCAACTTCCGTTTCGTGGACATGTTCTGGAGTGAAGAGCCATTGGCCCAGCGGCTTGGGTTCGACTGCTGGATCCGCGGCGTATAGCGAACCTGAAGCGAAAATAGACAGTACCAGCGAACAGACAGAAAAGATTCGCCGATATCTTCCAGTAACGCGGCTCGTTGAGTGTAGATGTGTCTTGTTAGAAGAAATCAAGGTTGTTTCTCCAATGAGGTTCGCTGTTCCAGCAAACTATCGTCCCCAGACTGCAAAATCTAACCTGCCCCAGAAGGCGTTCGAACAACGAATACTGTTAATTTCGAGTTCACATCAGCGCAAAAAAATCCCTTCGCAATCGGTACTGATTGCGAAGGGATTCAAGAGCCATCGGTGGGACTCAAACCCACGACCCCGGCTTTACGAAAGCCGTGCTCTATCAACTGAGCTACGATGGCTTGCTTGCCACATGTTGCGGCAGCTTAAGCAGAACAGTTTACCTTTCGCTGAGGATCGCGACAAGGTGAACGACGTAGGTCAGGCTATTGCCTGACGCGAGCAGTTGCAGCCGCAGAAAATCTCAAGCCAGCGGGTAGTTTTGAGGCCGGAAGCGTCAGGCAATAGCCTGACCTACACAATGGGAAGTCACGGGCTGGGAAGCCCATGCTTCTTCGCATCACGGCGGAGCGTGCTGGATACTATTTGCCCAGGTCTACGATTGTGATGTCGTCGAGCCAGACCTGCCCTTCGTCTTCCGTGAGGATGCGGCATTGGCCTTCGCCACCGGGCCAGGTGAACTCACCCCGAAAGGAAGTCCAGTCGTAGGTGCCCGCAGGCAGTTCGATCGGACGCATTCTCCAGTCCTTGTCCACCACCAGGCTCACGGCCCCCTTCGAGGCCAGGTTGCGAGCCAGAGCCCAGACTTCGATCCGGTAGCGATGCCCCTTTTCAAAACGTAGCGGCTGCTGGATGGTGCCAAAGACCTCGGGGGCTTTGGGCGTGGGATTGTTGATCAACAACGAGTAGTTGCCGTTGCGGCGAACCCGCCAATCGGGATCGGCCAGCGAACCGCAGCCACCGGAGTTCCACCACTGCATTTCATGGCCGAACGATTGCCCGGTGCCCCATGGCGCGCGGAGACCGTTCTCGAAGCCGGCGCTGAAGATGACCGGATCTTTTTCGCCCGCGCCGGCGACTGCGCCCACGAGGACCGCCAAAGTGATTACGCGCGCAGCTATGAAAACGTGAGTCATGGAACAACCTGGGTCGTGTGAGGTAAGTGATCTACCTCAACGCTAGGTTAGAGCGGGGGCCGGTCAAACCGCCGTAAAGGAAGGTCGGATAATCGGCATAGACGGCACAGAAATCGTAGGTCAGGCTATTGCCTGACGCGGTCCGTTGGACGCGAAGGGAAATTTCAAGCCATTAGGTAGACTGCGGCCGGAATCGTCAGGCAACAACCTGACCTACGCAGAAGAGAGTCACGGGCTGGAAACCCATGCTACGGGAATGCGCTGGGCGCAAAAAAAGGGGCCTCTGAAGTGCCAAAGCCATTTTGGCAGTGCGGGGTGGCCAGGGGCAAGGCAACCATCCCACCAACTCTCTTCAGAGGCCCACGGGCCAGTCTCGTTGTTTGCAGTCGCGTTTTATGGCGGCTGCTTGCCCCTGATGGAATGCATTGCGTGTGCCAATTGTTGTGCGATTTGTGGCAGAGCCAGGCAACTCCACCTCGGACTGCTATCACACATAAAGACTTACGACGTTTTAATTTTTCAGAAAGTATTGCTACAACAGCATTTACGGCATCGCTTGCGCCTACCGATACTGATACACTATGTACTGTTTGATGTTGCATAATGATACAAAAGAGCAGTTTTCATCTGATTGACTCGCGAGATTCGAATGTGGAAATTGGCGGAACGCAAACCGCGTTGATCGTGGCCGCGTAGTGGTAGTGCTTGGGACAGTCCCCGCCGTTGGGCATTGTGAGTTTTGCCGTTATATTGCCTCGCTTGCACTTCAACTTCAAAGCTGCCGCGGAGTTTCGCTCACTTGCCTGATAACCCGGTCCAGATTGGCCCTTATCGCTGCGGTCGCGGCGCACCGCTGTTGGTAATCGCCGGCCCCTGCGTGCTGGAGACCGCCGAACTCGCACTGGAGATCGCCCGGGGGCTGGCTGAGATCGCCCAGCGATTGCCGGTTCAGATCGTCTTCAAAGCCTCTTTTGACAAGGCCAACCGAACCAGCACCCAGTCGTTTCGGGGGCCGGGGCTGGAGGAAGGGCTGGAGATCCTGGCCCGGGTGAAACGAGAGACGGGGCTGCCGGTAACCACCGATATCCATGAGTCGCAGCAGGCCGCGCCGGCGGGCGAAGTTTGCGATCTGCTCCAGATACCCGCGTTCCTCTGTCGCCAAACGGAGTTGTTGATGGCCGCCGCCCAGACGGGCCGGGCGGTCAACGTGAAAAAGGCCCAGTTTCTGGCCGCAGCCGACATGCGTTATGTCGTCGGCAAGTTGAAGGCCGGCGGCTGTCAGCGGATCATGCTCTGCGAGCGGGGAACCTTTTTCGGCTATGGACGTCTGGTCAACGACATGAAGGCACTAGTCGAGATGCGAGCCCACGGCACTCCGATCGTGTTCGACGCGACCCACAGCGTGCAGGAGCCTGGCGGGCTGGGTGGGGCCACCGGCGGCAACCGGGCGATGATCGAGCCTCTGGCTAGAGCGGCCGTGGCCGTGGGCATCGACGGGTTGTTTTTTGAAACGCACCCCAACCCCGATCAATCTCCCAGCGACGGTCCAAACATGGTTCCCTTCGCGGAGTTTGAAGGACTGCTCACTCGGCTGCTGAAACTCCGTGCGGCGGTGGAGGCACTTACGTGAAACGCATCGTCTCCTGTTCCGTTGCTCTGTTCTTCTTCTGCGGTCTTTTGCTCTCCTCGCTCATCTTCGGTTGCGGCGATCCGGACGTGCTGCCGCGTAAGGCGAGAACGGCCAGCGCACCGCAGGACAACCAACGGATGTTCGATTATGTGGCGGACAACCTGCAACGGCTGCCCGACTATGGCCCGCAGGAGATTCTGAATCAGATAGTTGAACGTCTCAATGAATGGTCCCGCAGCGAAGCGGCAAGCGATAAGTGGCAACTCGATCCTTTGATTTCCACGCTCCCATCCGACATGCAGCAAGGTGGATTGTTGCAGCGCCTTTCCACCGTGCGCTACGACCCGTTCGACGGCTATTTCTTGCGTGAGGCCGTTTGGCTCCGCGATGCGGCGGCGATGGCAGTGGCTACCTCACGCAAGGCAGGAGTGCCGCGATATTACGACCCCGACGACGATCGCCAGAAGGCAGCGGCCCTCTTCGATTGGACGGTGCGCAACATCCAACTCGATGCCGACAAGCCCTCTTCCGAACGACTTCCCTTACGCCCCTGGGAAATGTTGCTGGTGGGGCATGGCACGGCTATCGAACGCTCGTGGCTGTTCATGTTGCTGGCCCGCCAACAACATCTCGACGTCGTCCTCCTGGCTACACCCGATCCTAAGACGCCAGGACAGTTCCGAGTGTGGCTTCCGGCGCTACTGCACCAGGGAAATCTCTACCTTTTCGACATGAACCTGGGGGTGCCGGTGCCCGGCCCCAAGGGAAAGGGAATCGCCACACTCAAAGAAGCGGCGGACGACGCCAGTGTGCTTACGCAGTTGGATGTGGAAGGGGCTGTCTATCCTGTTCGCGCAGCGGACTTGAAAGAGGTTCTGGCGCTGATCGAGGCAGATGTGCCCTATCTTTCACGGCGGACGAAACTCGTCGAATCGCACCTGACGGGGGAACGCAAAATGGTATTGAGCGTGGCCCCAGCGAAACTGGCCGAGCAATTGAAGAAATCGCCGCATCTGGGCGCGGCGCGGATCTGGCTATGGCCCTATATTTCCGCGGCGGAGCGACAACACTCGGCGCCTGCGGTGCAAGCGGAGTTAGCGCGCGAACTGGCTATCGTCTCGACACCCCTGGTAAAGCGGCAGGCCAAACAGGTTG
>JAIOPX010000125.1 GCA_021413705.1 Planctomycetota bacterium
CAAGCCGTTGTCGAGCACATACTTGAACAGATCCTGGGCGTAGTCGGGCGTGTAATAGTAGAAGAGGCCGAGGTCTCGTTCATTGCGGACGCCGCTGTTGAGTCCGTCGTTGCGGTCCAGCGGAATACGGTTGGAGCTGGAGTGCATGTTCTCCCAGCAGTAGGGAACCTTCGATTGCCCGATGCGGAGTCGATGGACCTTCTCTTGATCAAAATAGACGTCGCAGTAACAATCGCGCAACTGCGTGAAATGATTGGCGTCGGGGCTACCGGGGACCGAGGCGGCGAAATCGGGCTGGATGTAGACATACATGTGGTCCGAAACGTCGCCCGACAAAATCAGTCGGGCCCGGCGAATGAGGAAGCTCTGGTTGTCTCCGATGGAGCTGTCGCCGACGTGATGGGGCGGCGCTCCTTCGGGATCGTCCCATAGCACCTCGTTGAAGCGGAACTGCGCGTAGCCGCGGATGCTTAGTCGATCGAACCAACTCTTCTTGGCGCCGGAGGTGTTGCGCGTTTGTTGATTGACCGTGGTGATGGCCGGGTCTTGGATTTGATCGAAACGCTCGCGGAGGGCCTTGGCCAGGCCACCTTCGATCGCGGCTTGAGACGGACCTTCCGAGGATGCCTGAGCCTGGGCGGCCTGCAGCGCGCTTAAACGGGCTTCCGTTTGCTGCAAGCGGTCGCTGAGTTGCTCAATGGTTGTTTGAGTGGAGGGAAACTGCGGGAATGCAGAGGTGTACGATTCGTCGTCGCTGGGTTCAAAGTCAACGGGCCAGGAGTAGCCGGAGACATCTTGCCCTCTGCTATCTTGCGCATGCCAGCAAAGAATCGCTGCGCTAGCAACGACTGCTGCCCAAGATAGGAGGGAGCGGTTGAGCATGTTCGAGAAACTCGAAGAGGGAGGCGATGCGAAAAAGAATGAATGCTATCGCTCTAAAATCGACCGTGCGGACTGGGGGGGATAAATTGCTTCGTCAACAATTAACAATTAACCTCAATAAACAACCCTGGCATGTTGCTGGCACGATGGTAACAAGCACGCTACCTGCTTCTGTTCAAATCCAGCGTTGAATGGCTGCTGCGGTATCGTCCGGCTTGGTGTTGAAACAGATCTTGGCGTGAGGTGCGCTGACGTGAACGACATTGATCAGTTTTTCGAACAACAAAAGATTGCTCGGGACGGTGCGCACACCCGCTCCGATGAGTATGCAATCGAAGCGATGTCGCCTGAGATGGTCTCGCAGCGTGGCCTCGGCGGTTGCTCCGAAGTCCGTGAGGCACATGTCCGGTTCATAACCCAGGCTCTTGAGTTTGGCGGCGTCCGCCTCCAGGGCGGCTCGCACCTTGGCCGCGTTGAGCCCCGGGAAGGCCGCGAAATCGGGTGACGAGAAGTCGATGAGTTCGGGCACAAGGCCGACAATCAGGACCGTCTTGGGCTGGGTCATGTATCTACTCCATGGGGCGGCAGGGAATCGTTTCACCACTTTGAAAATGCCGTTCGCCGGGCGGGAAGATCGCCCAGCAGTTGGCTTCCGCCAGGGCACGCAGATCGCCGGAGCCGTGCCAGACGACAGGTTCGACGATCGCGGTGGCACCCTCGTGCCGCAGCCGGGCAGGGTGATAGGTGGGGCGGTCGCCGCGCTGGTGATATTCACCGTCGAGTGTCGCCATCAGCGGCGGCGGTTCGGCAGCACTGTGACCGGCGAGACGCCGCAGTGCGGCTGAGACGAAGATTTCGCTGCACACAAGACTGCCGACCGGATTGCCGGGGAGGCCAAACACCAGTGTGCGAGTGGCTTCGGTTTCGTGAACGCCGAACCACAAGGGCCGGCCGGGGCGGAGATCCACTTTGTGGAACAATTCTCGCACGCCGAGCGACTGGAGCACTTCGGGCACAAGATCGAGGACGCCTGCCGAGACGCCGCCGCTGAGTAGCAAGACATCGGCTGTCAGGCCTTCGGATACGCGGCGCGTGATGGCCTCGCGATCGTCGCGGGCGATGCCCAGGTCGATCGTGGAAGCGCCGAGCCGCCGAGCCCAGGCCAGCAGCATTGGCCCATTGCTGTTGCGGATCTGTCCGGCGGCGGGAGTCAGGCCGGCATCGACCAGCTCGTTGCCGGTGGCCAGCACGGCCACACGCGGGCGGCCAGCCACGCGCACATCGCGGCGACCGACCTCGGCCAGCAAGCCGATTTCCGCGGGACGCAGTTCGCTGCCGGCGTGCAGCACCACTTGGCCCTGGCGGATCGAAGTGGCCCGCCGCATGAGGTTCATTTCGGGCTTGAGTTTCAGGGCGGACTGAAATTGCACGACGCCGAGTGGCACGCCGGACTCGTTTTGCCACGTCGAGTCCTCGACCATGATCACAGCATCGGCGCCAGGAGGCAGCGGCGCGCCGGTCATGATCCGTGTGGCATGACCGGCGGTGAGCGGCACGGTGGGCACCGCGCCGGCGGTCACTTCCTCCACGACGGCCAACTCTACCGGCATTGGATCGTCTCGGGTGGGACGGCGCTGGAAATCAACCGAGCGCACGGCATAGCCATCGACCAGCGCCTTATCGTGCGGCGGCACGTCGCAGTCGCTGGCCACGTCCTCGGCCAGCGTGCGGCCCAGGGCATCGCCCAGCGGCACGCTTTCCACGGGGAGCGGCCGGGCGGTTTCGCGGACAAGCGTGAGGGCGTCTTCGATGGAGAGCATCAGCCAACCGCCAAAAAATTCTCGAGCATTGCCGTGCCGTGCTCGGTCAAAAAACTTTCCGGGTGGAACTGCACGCCATAGAGCGGCAGGCGACGGTGGGTGATCGCCATGATTTCGCGCCGGCCGTCGGGCATATTGCTCCAGGCGGTCACTTCGAAATCATCGCTCAGCGTGTCGGGTCGGATGATAAGGCTGTGATAACGCGTGGCCGTCAGCGGACTGGGCAACCCGGCGAAGAGGCCCTGGCCGGTGTGGTGAATCTGATCGGTCTTGCCGTGCATCAGCCGCTCGGCCCGAACGATCGTGGCGCCGAACGCCTGGCCCATCGACTGATGACCCAGGCAGACGCCGAGGATCGGGAACTGCCCCGCGAGCTGGCCGATGAGTTCCAACGAGACGCCGGCCTCGTTGGGAGTACACGGCCCAGGCGAGACAATAATATGGCTCGGGCCCAGCGCGGCAATCTCATTGACGGTCAGCTCATCGTTGCGGCGGACGACAAGTTCGAGCGTCGGGTCGATCTCACCCAGCCGCTGCACGAGGTTGTAGGTGAAGGAATCGTAGTTGTCTAAGAGGAAGATCATCGCACTGGCCCGGAGGATTTCGTCGCTGCTACGGAAAGATGATTATACCGAGAACCTGAGCGGATTGGCGCTAGCCACCGGTCCTTCGTGGCTGCAATTCACCGGCGGCTAGCGCCGTACCGCTCACTCTTTCCAAGGGAGACAGTCCCCCGGCCGCTCGCCATTTTCGCTTCAGCACCTATAATTCTCTTATGACTACTGCAATCGAACCGGGGCCGGTTTTGGAATTGGCCCCTTACAAGTCGATGGGGAACGACGAGCTGACCCGGCGGATTGAGGCGGTGCGCGCCGCCATGGGGCGCGAGTTGATCGTCCTGGGGCATCACTATCAGCAGGATGAGGTGATCGCATTCGCCGATTTGCGCGGCGACAGTTTGCAACTGAGCCAGATGGCGGCCGAAAGCGCCGACTGCCGGGCGATCGTCTTTTGCGGCGTTCACTTCATGGCCGAGACGGCCGACATCCTGGCCAACCGACCGGAAAAATTGCTGGAACGCGGAGGGCAGCGGATTCCGGTCGTGCTCCCTGACATGGCCGCCGGTTGCTCGATGGCTGACATGGCGGAAATCTCCCAGGTCGAAGCAGCCTGGGCGGAACTCGGCGAGGTCATCGACACGGAAGACATCACGCCGGTCACGTACATCAACTCGGCGGCGGCGCTGAAAGCTTTTTGCGGACGCCCCGGGGGCATCGTGTGCACCAGTAGCAATGCGGAGGCCGTGCTCAAATGGTCGCTCGCGCGGCGCAGCCGCGTGTTGTTCTTTCCCGATCAACACCTGGGTCGCAACACGGCCAGGGCGATGGGCATTCCCTTGGAGCAGATGCCGGTCTGGGATCCGCACCAGGATCTGCTGGGCGGCAACACGTCCGAGGCACTGCTCGCAAGCAAGATTTTGTTGTGGCGGGGCCATTGCAGCGTCCACCAGATGTTCACGGCCGCGCACGTGGAGCAGTTCCGCAAGCGCTACCCTGGCATCAAGATCCTGGTCCACCCGGAATGTCCGATGGAGGTGGTTGATCTGGCAGACATCGTCGGCTCGACGAGCAAGATCTTGCGGACGGTGGAGACGGCCCCGGCGGGGAGTAAATGGGCGATCGGCACGGAACTGCATCTGGTCAATCGGCTGAAGCAGGAGCATCCGACGCAGGAGGTTTATTTTCTGTCGCCAGTTGTCTGTATGTGTGCCACGATGTATCGGATAAACCTGGCGCATCTCTGCTGGTCGCTGGAGAACTTGGCGCAGGGGACGCCGGTCAACGTGATCGAAGTCGATCCGGAGGTGGCTCGGTGGTCGCTGGTCGCGCTGGAGCGGATGCTGGAGGTGAAGTGAACAAAGTATCCATCACGCTCCGCGTGAAGAAATCATCACGCGGAGCGTGATGGATACTATGGCTGTCAGGCCACCAATTCGGCGCGGCGGGCCTGCCTCTCGTCCAGATCTCGCTCTTCATCATCGAGTGCGGAGAAGACATTGGCCTGAATGCCCTGGCAGATGTCGTTCAGCGGCAGATGGCTCAACCGCCGGGCGGAGAACGGATTCTGCAATTCCACCCCTATCTGATCAAGCGACAACAGCGGATAGGCCACCAGCATGACGATGGCCGGCGTCATCATGCCCGCTTTGTCGAAGATGCCAAACGGCAAGGCAACCAGGTAGAGGAACAAGAATCGGCGGATCTTGACGGAAAACGCCTTCGCCAGGGGTGTCTTGAGAATCCGCTCACAGGCTCCAACGTGATCAATGAGCAAGCTCCGCTGTTGCTCCGCCTGGAGAAACGCAAAGCGATCGAGTTGATCTCGCTGGACGGCCCGCGACAGCATCCCCGCCAGACGCCGGGCCACATGCATGGGCATGTGCTGCGCGGCTGCGAGCTCCTCGATACCCGCGTCGCCAACCAGAGGGCGCATATCTTCCAGAGCCTCCCGGCTGCATTCCTCGCGCAAGCTATGGCGGCAGGCATGGGGAAAAGCCGCGATCCATCGGATGAATTCCGTACGCCAAGCTTCCTCCTGCGGACCATAGGTCAAGCCAACCTGCGCCAAGTTGCGCGTTTGATTGACGATGCCTCCCCACAACTTGCGCCCTTCATACCAACGGTCGTAGCCGGCGTTGGTGCGCAGCACCAGCAACAATGCCAGCACAACGCCTACGACTTCGTAGGGCGCCACGCCGGAGGTGGGAATGAGCGTGGTGTAAGTTCCGGCGGCCCAAACCAACGTCGCTACCACTCCGAAGATCAGCATCCGCAACTTCACTTTGGGCGTTACGGAGTTTTGAAGCATGAACACTTCGCTCCAAAACTCTCTCCGTTCCACATGATTCATAGCCGGTCCTTTGATTATCAAATGAGTTCGATGATTGACGGAAAGCGTGTCCGCTTGCTGCCGCGCCGTCTACACTGCCGCATAGACGCTGCAAGGCAACCGGGTAAGCCAGCCGAGCGCCTGGCGGCCGCTCAATTTTCTCAGCCAATCGGTTTCTTTATTGATACCGAGCACAACCAGGTCCGCCTGCCATTGCTCGACATAGGGCTTGAGCAATCTCTGGAAGGAACCCAGGGCGATGCCAGTTTCCAGTTCGTCAATGCGAGAAGCACAGTAGTCGGCCATTTCGCGCAGTTTCTGCCGGACTTCCGCTTCATTCGGGCCCAGCGCCCAAAGCCGGTAATCCGCCTGGGGAAACAGCTTCTGATTGAGGAACAAGCGAATCGCCCGGCCCGACGCTTCGCTCCCATCGAATGCAAACAGGACGCGATCGATGTGCTGCGCTGCGGGCGAAACCATGAGCATCGGCTGGACTCCGCGCCGCATCAGGTCGTACAAGTCCGCCGCAATGGTGCGCTGCTTCGCGACGGATTCCGCGCTCATCGAGGTGAGCATCAGGTCGTGATAGCGGGCCTCCTGGGGGAGCACGCTGAGCGGATCGCCCGAGATCCGCCGCACGTCGAAGTTCAAGCCTGCGTTGAGGCAGGCCTGCGACAAATCAGCCCGAATCACCTCCTGATTTCGCTCCGTCATCAATTGTTTGTTCTGCTCCATCACGGCATACACGGCCGATTCGCAGTGGAGAGCCGCTTCGGTGCGGCGGGTGTCGCACAGGGTCAAACCCCGCACCCGCGCACCCGTGCGGCTGGCCAGGTCCACACCCAGGCGGATGACCGGATCGGCCTGCCGTGTGTCATCCAGGTGAAGCAGCACACTCGTCAGCATCGCAGGACTCCCGTTTGCGAAATACTTAATTCGGGTGGATGACGAGCGAGTCATGCGGACCGCGGAAATCCAGGGTACAAACTCCCTCATCGGCCGATTCTACGCAGCTCGGCCGGCGGAAAACATGCAAAATTGCCGCGTATATGCATCAATAATTTCAATACGACGCGCTTTATCTATGCATCCCATCGACAATGCGCTGATTTATAAAAATCGCGAACCAATCGGCACCCGGCATTCGTATAGTGGGCACGGGCAATGGCCGATGTTGTCCAACACCCCCCACCAATCCTGCCGAACCCACCCTGACTGAAACCCTCCGGCGCTGTTCGCATGGCACGCGCTTCCCACCAGACTAACCCGGAAAGGCGAGGACCACGGTGTACACGACAGACCCGATGATCGATCGCAACGGATTGAAGTCCAAGAGTGCCGCGTCGCCCTCGCTTCACCGCCAATTGGACAACCTCCAGGAGCTGAACTATCAGCACTTGCTCTATTTCTGGACCGTGGCCCGCGACGGCAGCATTGCCGACGCTTGCGCGCGGCTGCAACTCAGCCAGCCCACGATCAGCATGCAGATCCGCAAGCTGGAGAAAATGCTTGGGCATCGACTGTTCGACCGCTCCGGGCGCAAGCTAGTGCTCACCGAAATCGGCCACACTGTGTACGACTATGCCGATGAGATGTTCTCCCTGGGGCGCGAACTGCTGGGCACATTGCGCGGGATGCCGGGCAAACGCTCTGGGCGATTGCATGTGGGCATCCCCACGTTTTTACCGAAGGTGGTGACCTATCGCCTGTTGGAGCCGGTGCTCCATTTGCCGAACCAGGTTCAATTGATCTGCCATGAAGACGACATGGATGACTTGATCGACGGATTGGCGCGGCATCGCTTCGACGTCATTCTCACCGACACCCCGATTCATTCAGCGTCCAGTGTGCGCGCTTTCAATCATCCGCTGGGCAAATGCGATATCGCCGTCTGCGGCGTTCCGGCGCTGGCGCAGCGATATCGGGACCGATTTCCTGTGTCGCTCGACGGCGCTCCGTTTCTGTTGCCGACCATGGTCACGCAATTGCGGCGCTCGCTGGAGCGCTGGTTTGACGAGCAACCGTTCCAGCCGCGGATTGTCGGCGAGTTTGACGACAGCGCCCTGATGAAGGAGTTTGGCAAGGCCGGAGCCGGCCTGTTCACCATCCCTTCGGCCGTCATGCCGGAAGTGATGGAGCAATACGGATTGGAGTTGGTCGGCAGAATTCCGCATCTCACCGTGAGCTACTTTGCGGTCACCACGGAGCGCAAGTTAACGCACCCGGCCACGATTGTGATCGCGGAGCGAGCGAAGACGGGGTTGTTGCGCGATCATCAATATAATGGCGGCTGATCGGCGCGGTGATTTGTACAACCGCGTGGAAAAGCATCACGCGGAGCGTGATGGATCCTATGCCTGCCAGCCATCCGGCAGCGTACTTTCCTTCTGCACGACGACGATTTTGTCGCGAATGGCTACTTCGTCCGTCAGGTCGGCTTCGACGGTCTGCGTGGGGTTGGTCACGGTAGCCCGGCTGCCGATGCGGCAGTTCTTGTCGATGATCGCCCCTTCGATCCGTGTGCCACTGCCGATGCCCAGCGGCGGCCGGCCTGCCTGGAAATTAGCGGCCAAGTCGGCAGGCGTCTCGTAGTAGTCGGCACCCATCAGCACGCTGTTGCGAATCACTACGTCGCGGCCGATCTGGCAGCGCAGGCCAATGACGCTGTTCTCGATCACCGCGCCGTCGCCGATCACGCAGCCGTCGGCAATCAAGCTGCCGCGGATGGTCGCCCCGTCCATGCGACTCGGCGGCAGGTAGCGGGCGTGTGAGTAGATCGGCGCCTCGGCCGAGATAAACTCAAACGGCGGCTGCGGCCCGGCCAGCGCCAGATTGCAGCGATAGAACGACTCGATCGTGCCGATGTCTTCCCAATAGCCGTCGAACAGGTGAACCTGCACATGCTTGGCGCGGATCGAGGCCGGAAAAATCTCGCGGCCAAAATCCTGATAGTCGGTCTTGGTCAGCACATCGACGAGGAAGTCGCGGTTGAACACATAGAGGCCCATGCTGGCCAGCAAGTCGCGGCCGCGGCTGGGGATGCCGGCGGCGTCGATCCAGGCCGGGTCCATTCGCACCGTCTCAACTTCCTCGGAAGTCTTGGGTTTTTCCAAAAATCCATTGACGCGCCCCGAGGAATCGAGCCGCATGATGCCCAGGCCCGAGGCGGCCTCGCGCGTCACGGGCATGGCGGCGATCGTCGCCTCCGCGCCGCTCTTGCGATGCGTCTCAAGCATCTGGCGATAGTCCATCCGGTAGAGCTGATCGCCGGAGAGGATCAACACCTGCTCGATGCCAGGCTGCTGGATGTAGCGGATGTTCTTGCGCACGGCATCGGCCGTACCCTGGTACCAGTTCATGTTGTTGTCCAGCGTCTGCTGGGCGGCCAGGATTTCGACAAACCCGCCGCTGAAGCGATCGAACTGGTACGAGAGCCGGATATGGCGATGGAGGCTGACCGACATGAACTGCGTGAGCAGATAGATGCGATTCAGGCCGCTGTTGATGCAGTTGGAGATGGGGATGTCGATGAGGCGATATTTGCCCGCCAACGGCACGGCCGGCTTGCTGCGATAGCGCGTCAGCGGATAGAGCCGAGTGCCCCGGCCGCCGCCGAGGATCAGGGTGACGACTTCACGCATGATGCGACCTCAAGAATGTTGGAACCACAGAGACACAGAGAAAAAACACGGAGAAGAGGATTGCATTACTTCACGACAAAATTGACGAGTCTGCCTGGGACTACGATTATCTTGACAACTGTTGCGCCCTTAAGCTGCTCGGCGATTTTCTCATCGGCCCGGGCGGCGGCTTCCAGGGTGGCTTTGTCGGCGTTAGGAGCTACCTGGATCTTGGATCGCAGCTTGCCGTTGATCTGCACGGGTATTTCGATGGTTTCTTCTTTTAACAGCGATTCATCGTACGTCGGCCAGGGCTCGTAGGCCAGCGTTTTTTTGTGGCCCAGGGCGGCCCACAGTTCTTCGGCCATGTGCGGGGCCATGGGGGAAAGGAGCAGGACCAGCGTTTCCAGGGCAGCTTTCGGTCGCCGCTCTTCCTTATTGAAGAAGTTGACAAACTCCATCAGCCGAGCGATCGACGTGTTGAAGCTCATCGACTCCAGATCGGCCGTGACCACTTTGATCGTGCGGTGCAGGACGCGGTTCTGCTCGATGGTAGGCGCGATATCTTGAACGGCAGCGTGGAGGATCAATTCTTCGCTGCGGTCGTCGATGATCAACCGCCAGACGCGGTCCAGGAATCCGCGGACGCCGTTGACCCCTTCCATACTCCAGGGCTTCGTGGCCTCCAGAGGGCCCATGAACATTTCGTAGAGCCGTAGAGCATCGGCGCCATACTCCGCCACGACCTTGTCAGGATTGACTACGTTGCCGCGGCTTTTGGACATCTTTTCTCGGTTCTCACCCAGGATCATTCCCTGGTTGACCAATTTCTGAAACGGCTCTTTGGTACTGACCACGCCCCGGTCGTAGAGCACCTTGTGCCAGAACCGCGAGTAGAGCAGATGGAGCACCGCGTGCTCCGCGCCACCGACGTACAGATCGATCGGCATCCAGGATTTTTCCAATTCGGGATCGATCATCCGCTGCGGGTTCTTCGGATCGATGAAGCGCAGATAATACCAACACGAACCGGCCCACTGGGGCATCGTGTTGGTCTCGCGTTTGTAGCGCACTCCGTCGATCACCGGATAGAGCCACTCGTCCGGCGCCTTGTCCAACGGCGGCTCGGGTCGGCCATGCGGTTTGAAGTCGTCCAGGTGGGGCAGATCGACCGGCAGTTGATCGGCGGGCACGGTTCGCTTGATGCCGGTGGGCTTACCCTGGCTGTCCAACTGGTGCAGCACGGGGAACGGTTCACCCCAGAACCGCTGGCGGCTGAAGAGCCAATCGCGGAGCTTGTAGTTGATCGCGCCGGCACCGAGGCCGTTTTTTTGCAGGTCGGC
>JAIOPX010000284.1 GCA_021413705.1 Planctomycetota bacterium
CATCAGCGCCAGCGGAGCGCCGAAGAGCATCGCATAGAGCGTGGCCTTGATCGTGCCGAAGACCAGCGGCCAGAGTCCAAACTTCGGTTCGGCGGTGACGTCGGCGGCCGAGGTTTGCCAGACGTGTTCTGGACGCTCGTACGACTCGTACCAGACGGGACGGAAGAGCGATGGGGCTGTCGCCTCGGGATGGCCCGGATCGAACGGAGCCTGCCACAGATCCTTTTCGCTCAGCGCCAACACACCTCCGGCCAAAGTCTCGGCAGCCGACTCCGCGCTGTCGGCAATGGGAGGCGACTTGGGAGTCAGCGCCGTCCACCGCACCGGCTGACCGGGTAGCGCGCTGGCGGAGCGCAGCAAGCGCCCGGTGGTAACATCGGAGACTTGGACCTGGCCATCGGCGTAGCCGGCCAGGATCATGCGCGAGCGGGGAGATACACCCAGTGAGGTGACGGCCGCGTTGTGGCTCGGCAATTCGCGGATCGGCAAGAGCCACGCTCCGTCAACAGTTTCCGCTGCGGAATTGCGGACGCGGAACCAGGCCCGCAGGCCACCCTGGTTGTCTCCGACCAGCATTGTCTCGCGTCCCGGGGCGAAGCCGATCGCCGTGACTTCGCTTGCTCCGTTGTCCAACAGGTTGAGCGTTTCCGCCAATTTCACGTTGGCCGGCTCGCGAGTGTCGAAGCGGGCCAGGTGCCCGTCGCGCCACACGAGCAACAGGCTGTCTCCCCGCTCCGTCAGCAACATCCGCCACGGCGGCTGCCTGCTATGCTCGGGCAGGGGAACTTGTTTCAGCACCGGTTGGACCGTCGTCTTGCCGGTATCTTTGCTTTGTAAGCTTCTGAGCGTTCCCACATGGAGCTGGCCGTTGTCATTCAGCAGCGCCACGACAGGCCGCTTGCCGCGCGGCGCGAAGGCCACCAACTTTGCTTTCCCGAGATTCAAAGCCACGGGTTTCTTGAGCTCGGCCACCACACTACAGTGGCGCAGTTGACCCTCGGCCGTGCGCTCGACGAGTCCATCTTCGAATGGAGCCACGGCACCCGGAGACAAAGCCGCCAGGGTAGGGGGCGCTTTGGCCTCGTCGATGAAACGCCGAGAGAAACCGATTCGCCCGCGTTGCAGAGTGCCATCCTCCAACACCAGCACAATGTCGCCCTCCGGCTCGCGGAGGTAGGCGGCTTGGATCGCGCCGGCGGGGATCAGCGCCCGCTGGGACACGACCTGCCCGTTGTCCAACCTGATAACGCGTAACTGGCCGTCGCTGTCGAGTCTCCAGGCGAGGAGCCGATATTCGTCGGGGGCCATGGCCAGGGCTTGGCCGCTGCCTGTTTGCAGTGCCTGTTTCAATGCCCAGCAGTTTGAGCTGGCGCTCGGCCATGGGGGCGCTGATGGGGAAGTAACCGTCTTTGACCACGTCGGCCTGGCCCTGCTGGCTGAGCACGTAGCGGACGAACTCTCGGCGGAGCGGATCGAGCATAGTTCCTGGCTTGTGGTTGACCATCAGCAGCAAACTTCGCGAGAGGGGATATTCATCGCTATAGGCGTGTTCGATCGTCGGCGGGATCGGCGTGTCGCCCGCTTCCGCCGCCAAGGGAACCGCGCGGACGTCGGCCGTTTTATATCCGATGCCGCTGTAGCCGATGCCCCGTTTGTCGCTGGCCACGGCTTGGACCAAGCCGGAGCTACCCGGCTGCTGGATCACCGTATTTTTGAAGTCCCCTTTGGCCAGCGCCTCGTCCTTGAAGAAGCCATAGGTGCCGGAGGCGGCGTTGCGGCCGTAGAGCCGGATCGGCGCGTGGGCCCATTGGCTCTTCAGTCCTACCTGGCCCCAGGTGCGAATATCT
>JAIOPX010000285.1 GCA_021413705.1 Planctomycetota bacterium
GCCTTGTCGCTGGCCGCGCGGGCAACCGGGGTCACCGGCTGCGCGCCGATGTTGCGCGGCGAAAACAAGCAGAGAACAACCATGCAGCACGCCATGTATCCGAGTGTCCATTTCATCGCAAAGCCCTTTCATACGCGGGAAAGTTCTGCCACTGCGTGTGGCGACGAAGCGTCTGTCGGCCAGTGTCGCAGAAGTATACATGCGATCACTAATTTGTACAGAGTTATTTTCTGCCACCTTCACGAACCAATTTGAGCGACCGACCACGCGGCAAATTCAACTGCGCTAAGAATGAGCGCGGGACTTTTTTAATGCGCAACGAGAGTTTGCGACGAGTAAAAAAACAATCTCGCCAACTGGCCAGAATGCAAACTGATTTGCGGCCAAGAATTTTTCGCGAGCGATGCACGCAGGCCGGTTGGCAGAATATTTCGCCGCGGGGCGCAGAATTCTGCCGCGTCGCGGATGACCCAGGCAGACGAGTTGCCCACGGTAGATCCCGCCTGCCAGGCGGGATCTGCGCCGCCAGGCGCTAGCCGCTGGTCCTGGGGCTGGCCATCAGCATGGCCGGACTCCGACGTGAACGCCTGACGACTTTCGTCGACTGGGTAGCCGCGCACATCAAAGGGGATGAAAAGGGCGAAGCCCAAATCTTTCTCGACCGCCTGTTCCAGGCCTTCGACCAGCCCGGCTGCCTCGATGTTGGCGGTGCGCCGGAGTTTCGCATCAAGAAGGGGGCGGAAGACGGTGGCGGCACCGCCTTTGCCGATTACGTCTGGAAGCCCGTCGTTCTGATCGAAATGAAAAAGCGGGGCGAAAATCTCGGGCGGCACTTCCGCCAGGCGTTCGACTATTGGACCCGCCTGGTGCCGGGCCGCCCCCGCTACGTGGTGCTGTGCAACTTCGACGAGTTCTGGGTGTACGACTTTGAAACCCAGATGGACACGCCGGTCGACAAAGTCAGCGTGGCGGATCTGCCGAACCGCTATGGGCCGCTGGCGTTTCTGTTCCGCGTCCCGGAGAAGCCGGTCTTTGGCAACAACCAGGAAGAGGTGACGCGTGAGGCGGCCGATCTGCTGGCCGAATGCTTCAACAAACTGATCGTCCGACGCGTCGATCGGGCACTGGCCCAGCGTTTCATCTTGCAAACGCTGGTCGCCCTGTTCGCCGAAGACATTGATCTATTGGAAAAATACACGCTCACGCACTTGCTCGACGAGTGCCGCACCCCCAGCGACAGCTACGACCTGCTCGGCGGCCTGTTCGAGGCGATGAATACGCCGGGCAAGACCGCCGGCGGCCGTTTCAAGGGGGTCAACTACTTCAATGGCGGCCTGTTTGCAGACCCAGCCCGCCTCGAACTCCACGGCGACGAACTCAACCAGCTCAAAGCCGCGGCCAAGAAGAATTGGTCGAATGTGCGGCCCGAGATCTTCGGCACGTTGTTCCAGCATTCCACCGAGGCTCAGGAGCGCCGCGCCTTCGGGGCTCACTTCACGAGTCCCGTGGACATCATGAAAATCGTCGGCCCGACAATCGTGGCGCCGTGGCGAGAGTTGATCGAAAACGCATCGTCCATGAAGCGACTAAGCGAACTTCATGAACGGCTGGAGCGATTCATTGTCCTCGACCCGGCCTGCGGCAGCGGCAACTTCCTTTACATCGCCTACCGCGAAATGAAGCGGCTGGAGGCCCGCCTCTTTGAGCGGATGAGCGAAATCTCCGTCAAGGAAGCAGCCAAGGCGCGCCGGCTCGGCTTCGTCACGGCCAGCCAGTTCTATGGCGTTGACATTCTTCCCTTCGCGGTCGAGTTGGCGAAGGTGACGATGATGATCGCTCGCAAGCTGGCGATCGATGAGTTGCACACGAACGAGGACGCCCTGCCGCTGGGGAATTTGGACGCCAACTTCCAAGCCACCGACGCCTTAATTAATGCGGAGGGGCTACCGGCCGTCTGGCCCAAGGCGGATGTGATTATCGGCAATCCACCGTTCGTGGGGGCCAAGCTGCTCAAGCCGCAGCGCGGCGCGGATTATGTCAACGCGGTCCGCAAAGCCTATCCCGACGTGCCGGGGATGGCCGACTATTGCGTCTACTGGATTCGCAAGGCGCACGATCACTTGAGCGACTGCACGGCGGACGATCCGGTGGCGGGGCGGGCCGGCCTGGTAGGCACGCAAAACATCCGGAACAATCAATCGCGCGTTGGCGGCCTCGACCATGTAGTGGCCAGCGGCACAATCGTCGAAGCAGTGGACAACCAGCCCTGGTCGGGGGAGGCGAATGTCCACGTCTCAATCGCCAACTGGGTCAAGCACGCGCCAATGAATCCACGGCTGACGGAGCGCGAGCAGGGCATCGTCAGCAAACAACTCTTGATACCCGAAAAGAAACGGCTGTGGTTCAAGGTCGAGCCGGAACTGGGAAAGAAGAATATCCGCAAAAAGGGGGCCGGTCCGGCGTCGAAGGAATACGAACTTGAGTTTCGAGAACCGGACTATATTAATTCTGCCCTGTCTGACGAAACCGACGTCAGCAGTAAGCGCGCTCTTGAGTGCAACAAAAAACCTAAACGCTGCTTTCAAGGCAAGATTCCCGGTTATGAAGGTTTCATGCTCGACACGGGCGAGGCACGAAAGTTACGAGTAGACTCGGCACCTGTCATTGTCCCTTACCTAACTGGTCGCGAACTGCTCGACGAGTTCGTCATCGACCGTTGGGCGGTCGATTTCAGAAACATGAACATGATGGAGGCATCAGCATTTCCTTCGGCATTTGCTCACTGTCGAACACACGTTTTGCAAGATGTTCAGGCCTCGTATAAAGCGGCGCAAACTGCAAAGTCCGACATGGTGGAAGCACGACGAGAACACTTGGACAGATGGTGGCAATTTTGGAATCGTCGCGATCAATTAAATAATTCTCTTAGCCACCTTCGTCGATATATTGGTTGCTCGCGTGTAACGCGACGACCAATTATGGAATTTATTTCAACTGAGATCTGTCCAAGCGACCTCGTTCAAGTTTTCGCGCTAGATGACCACTACTCGTTCGGAATTCTTCAAAGCAACAGCCATTTCGAGTGGTTTCGAAAATCATCGCGTCTTAAGGTTGAAACCGATACTCGGTATTCCGTTCGCGAGGTTTTTGACACCTTCCCCTGGCCCCAAGCGCCGACCGTGGCGCAAATTGACGCCGTTGCGGCGGCGGGGCGGGAAGTGCGGCGAATTCGCTCCGAGGCGCTGGCCAAGATCAAGGGTGGGCTGCGGGCCGTTTACCGCACCTTGGAATTGCCCGGCAAGAACTCGCTCAAGGATGCCCACGCCGAACTCGACAAGAGCGTGCTGGCCGCCTACGGCTTCTCCGCCCGCAAAGACCTGCTCGCGCAGCTGTTGGCGTTGAACCTGGACGTCGCCCGCCGCATCGACGCCGGCGAGGAAGTGACCGCGCCCGGCGTGCCGAAGCTCTACCCCAAACCGGCCCGCCTCATTTCCGACGACTGCATTCGGCCGGATTGAGGACGGGGTCAAGTCTCGTGGTGCGGTTTTGCCGGCATTAGATCCGAGATGTCCACCTTGCCAAGCCGGTTCGTGTCGTCAAACCGAACCAATGCGAAATGCGGCATGAAATCGTCGTCGAAACTTTCGATCACACCACGTCGCCCCCGGTGTTTCTTCTTTCGCGGGCTCATCGGATACACAAGGTATTGTTGCCCAATGATGAGCGCCCTTCTTCGCGCGCGATCCTGTCCAAACGTCGATTCCACGACAAGGTCTTCCATGGCAACTCCTTTCGCCAGAGCGTCGAGAAGCGTGACCCCGTCGGGAATCAGCTAGTCCGGCTTTCTACAAACCAACGGGGTTTTTCCGTTGACGTTGGGCGGGATCGTTATCACTCCGTGCCACTTCCGTCCACGATCCAGGAGGCAAAAGTCGACGGGCCGCTAGAGCGAACGAATTTCGGGATTCAGGCGAAGTGAATCTCAAAGTAATTTGATTGCCTGCCGCTTTCCATTCCTTCGTCTTGGTACCGCCCCAGCCAATCTGCGGTTTTACATCGGTGATGGCAAACTCACAGAGTGCGCGAAGACAGTGTACGACGGCAAGATCCTCCGTCGCGCAAGTTATACTGTACCTGCAACGTAGATAATCTTCGTCAGCCATAAGAAGGTCTCCCGATGTGCTGCAAAGAGTCATGCAAACTTTTTCAAGCAGGTCAACTCCCGTCGGCAGTTGCCTTTGCAACCACCGACGGGATGTGATTTTACTGCAGAGTCGGGGCGACAGGACACCCTCAGTCTTCCGTCAATAATTCTGACAGCGGAACTCGCCGGTAGCCCCAGGGGGGCACATCGCCGACCGCTTCCAGTATGGGAGACTCCGGCTTGACGAAGCGGCGGGGCTTGATAGCATTGGCCCGCTCCCAATCGATTTCGAAGGCGTCCGCATAATAGGAGGCAACGAGGTCATCGTCGAAGATCAGCGACGCATCCCGATTCAGCGTGACTCCGGGCTTGCTCCAATTGTGGCTGCCAAGCAACACGCGCCGACCGTCAACGATCATGCCCTTCGTGTGGTGATTGTCGATAACGCGCAGACGATCGTCAATATCCACCCCTTTCGATTTGAAGTACCATGCGGCGTGCGTCGGGCCGGAAAACTTCTGTCCGCCAGACCTCAAGATGACACGAGCGTCATCGAGCGATTTCAACTTGTCGGTAAGTGCGCGAATGAGTTGGTCGATATACCCGCGATCCTCCCGAGGCTTGGAGGGCATGCTGATGTATGGGATCTGGAAGAGCAGGCTTTTCTTCGCCAACCGGATGAGCTCCAGCACGGCAGTGGAAAATACTTCTCCTTCGCGGTCGGGAGTAAGCAGGGGGCGTACCTTGACCTTGCGGTGGATCGTCTTGGGTTTGACCACGCGGCTAGGTGGACGGCGTTCCAGAACGACGCCTTCCTCCAGCGGCACATCGACGAGGACTGATTCCAGTTGACTCTTTGGCAACTCGCGTCCGCCCAAGTCAGTGGACCGCTTGAAATCCTGCCGGATGTGATTACGAAACCGATTGGCCAAGGTCTTGTTCTTGATCACGACGTGCCATTCGCGGTTACCCGGCAGATCCACCGTGGAAGCATTGTCCCGTTGTGCTTGCGTGACGATGGGCTGGCTTGAATCGGCCTTCCAATTGCCGGATGAAAGCCAGAACGTATCGTCGGGGCGGACTGTGACTTTAATATGGTAAGAATCCGAAATCAGACCGCTGGTCCCCTCCGGGGCGACGACGCGTTCAAAGTCATAATGCTTGGCCCAGTCCTCGAACACTTCCGCGCGTTCAAATTCGCTGTCAGCGTTCTTGACCTTGACAAACGTCGCGTTGTCGAGCACGAGCTTTAGCGAGGCGCCATCCTTGAGTCGCTCTTCGATCGCATCTTTAATGTGTTCCGCGTGGAACTCATACATGGCCGACACCAATTCACCCTCGGCTTCCCTAAGAAACTGCTGCAACACCTCCCAGGAGTACTCCGGCCCGACGTGCAGCGTGACGTCCATCATTTCGTCGACAGGATCAAACGAAAAGCGGTTGGACGTTCGCGCGTCGTCGTCGTAGTCTATCGAGTCCACGGACTCGAACTTCGGGAGCGCCTCGATCTGCTCGTTGACCGTCGCCGCTAGATAGCGAATCGGCACCCCCTGAAACTCGCTGGCCGCCGAAGACTCACACTCGGCCAACCGCTGCGGCGACACGGACGCCGCAATGCAGGGCCGGTCTCCGATCTCGTCTCCCTCGTCCAGGTAACCCACGCGCGCTCCCAACACTCCCTCGGGACGAGCCTCCCAATACGCATTGACCGCTTCATCGACGTGTGCCGCGTCTATTGGGATAGCATCTGTTTTGCCGGTCTGCATTGCGGTCCCGGCGGTTGGTGTTCCCAGGGAAACCGTAATGGTGATGGGCAGCGTCAAGGTAATCGAGCCGCTGGCGAGAGAAGCAACGCTCGGACTGACCCCGACCGATGGAGTTACGGCTACCGGCTTGCTGGGCCCTTGTTGTTCGACGGTTGGCGTCGTTGATGGATGTCCTGGTTCGATCACCGCGGCGCTTTCCCATGCCTTTCGGCTGATGTAGTTTCGTAATATGGATGCCGGCACGGCGTAGTTGGCCTCCCGGTAAAGCCCCGCAAAATGCAGCCCGACGGCCTCGCCATTTAGATTGAGCACCACCGAACCGGAATTGCCTCCCAACGTGGTGCAATCGTGCTCGCTGGTTCCATCGCTCGTCCCCATGCCCAGCCCGGGGGCCGCTCGCTTCACGTCATAACGTCCCCGGTAGAGTTCTTTCATGAGCGCCTGATCTGGAATCACGTTGCTGGATGCACGTGCTGGATATCCGATAACGCATACCGGCACGTCATCGGCGATATCGGCCGCAGCGATCGTGATATACGGCCGCGCGCTCCCCTCCACGCGCCGTTCGACGCGGACAAAAGCGATATCGTTCTTTCCATTCTCTGGCTCGATGTAGAGCACTTCCTTGATCTTGAATACGCGCGTCGAACCGGGCGCGAGATTGTCGTATTCGTGTGCATTGCACAGCGAGGGAACAATCGTCCGTCCGGCGACGCCACGGCTGAACATGAACTTCCGACCATCCTGCCGCGCGATAAGTGACGCGACATGACGGTTGGTCACCACGATATCCGTGTCGACAAACCAGC
Source organism: Planctomycetota bacterium (assembly GCA_021413705.1). Taxonomy (GTDB): domain Bacteria; phylum Planctomycetota; class Planctomycetia; order Pirellulales; family UBA7805; genus JAIOPX01. Next base: position 6,720 of record JAIOPX010000285.1, read on the forward strand.
CCGTCCCAAGAAACTCCGCGCCGGGGAAGTACTCCACGTCAATGCGGCCGATCAACGGCAGGACGGGCAATAGCTTCGCGCTGGCGCCTTTGAGCTTGCCGACAAGTTCCACCGCCTCGTTGCCCAGAGTCGTGACGTCGGTCGTGTCGAATTGGCCATCCTTGACGAAAAGTACCGGCCGTTCGCGTGAGACGATGGTTTCCAGCGCCCATTCTCGTGCCGTGACTCCCGTATCGGATAATTTCTCAAGAGCGGATTCCGCCATCGCCGCAGGAGCACGAAGCGTACGTTCGTAGAGTTCACGTTCTTGAGGCCGCCTGACCAGCAGTCGTTGAAGGAAAGCCTCGTTGCGATTCTGACGCTTCGCTCGATCCATAATGGACTTCCTTTTAAATACATTTGTGCTGTTGGAGATAAGCGATGACACTCATCGTACAGTAGAAAGAGCTCGTGACACCTGTTCTCGAATAAAGAGGCGGGCGACCTGCTCTGTCAGTGCAACCTTATCAACCACCTGTTTCAACTGGCCGTTTTCCGTAATTGGCACGAATCGAGTCGGCCAATCCAAAACGCGCTGAATTCGCAATGCGGCATTTATAGTTGGCTCCAGATCGATGGACTGACCCATAAGATGAGGCTCTAGCCAGTGTTCCAAGTTTCTCTCGGTTACGAATATGGGGCGGCGAGGTTCCGTTTCAACGGTTTCGACAATGACTGACCACAAGAACGCACGGCGGCGGACTTCATCGGACAGATCGGCCGCCGACGGAGCTTCAGATACTTTTATCTCGTATTGATTCAGAAAGTCGTATTGAGATGCTAGCCGATCTTTTACGATACGCGGATGCACCATTCCAATAAACCGTCGTGTGTGATTGTCACCGGGACTGACAAAGTTAGCCTCGAAGACGACAAGCTCAATGGGTGTAAGATCGGCTGCCAATGAACAAAGGAAATAGAGCCGATTCATCCACCAATCGGTCCCGGCCCCAATATTTACTTGAAGTGCTTGAATTTTCTCTGGTCCGGAAATGATCAGCTCGATCTCGTATAGTGTGCTATCTGAAACCCAGCCGTTTCGCTTGAACGGTTCATTAAAGGTTGCTTTTGTATTTAGCGTTTCAATTCCCATATGACGCGACATCTCAGTTCGATAGATAGCCGCACTAACGAGTCCGGCAAGCTCTTCTGCGGATTCAAAGTGATTTATCAAATGTTGCTGGCTTAGTTCCTGGCGGAATTGAGCAATTCGCGATCCCGCTTCACTTTCGCCGGTCACGGCATCGAAACAATGTGACGGCCATTGCGCATTACTGCTCAAGACAAAAGCAAGGATCGGCTTTCCTGCCTGTTGCGCTTTGCGATATTCGCACTCGGTGATCGACGTTTTTCCAAACTCGACTCCTGGAGGGATCAGCGCCGGCAGTACTCCGTCTTGCGGAACGTAACCGTACCTCCAAGCAACAATGCAAAGAAAGGCGTCGCAAGAGGCGACGTCTTCCAGGCAGCGACTAAGCGGTCGTATGCCCTCAGCAACATAGTCTTCCATCCCGAGAGGCTGATGCCCCATTCGGCGAAGAATATTCAAGACCGCGAGACGATGTTTTTCCAGGTCGCGGAACGTGGCAGAGACGTAAATCTTCATTCGCTTAGGCCTTTGAAGCCGCGCTAGACAAGTTGCGGACGTGAGCAATTTACTTGTGCCGATGACAAATTGAAACTACTTACAGATGAAAACTAATAATTATTTTTTGTGAACTTTTTGCGATGGCGACAACCAGTCGTCGATTGCAATGTCTACACCTCGCATGGCCATTCATAAAAAAGTGTGCGAGATGATTCCAATGTTTCGCTGAGTGTGATAGATATTCAGGACGTCGCGATCCAATTGATGCAGGAGGCCTCATGCCACACATATTTTTCATCCACGGCATCGACAACAAAGTAGCGGCCGATCGCCTATTGAAAGACTGGCGCCAGGCATTGGCTGCGTCCTCGGGCGTCGATCTGGCGCAGCGGGGCGTTACGTCGCAGATGATCTATTGGGCCGACGTGTTGTACCCCGAGCCTCTCGCGCCAGGGATCGCAGAAGCCAACACGCTTATCCAATCCTCCGCAGAGAGCGAAGCCATTGCGGATGTTTCTCGGGTCTTGGCTCGATCACCGGACGAGGCGGCGTTTGTCGCCGGTTTGGCCGGGAAGTTTACGGCTGTCGCGATGAGGGCTGCGGTCGCCGAGCAAGAGTCCGCGTCGCCGATTTCCAAGGTGGAAGAACGCGTCCCCCTGCCATGGCGGCTAAAGGAGCCGCTGATGGCCCGTTATCTGCGCGACGTGCATCATTACTTGTTTAACGTCACCTTCAGCCCCCGACCGGGCGCGAGCTATCGAGTGCAGGACGAAATACGGCGCCGTTTTGTCGCGGCGCTCGCTGCTCGGGCAGAGACCACGCCTCCGTACGTCGTCGTCAGTCACAGCATGGGAACAGTGATCGCCTACGATTGCTTGATGCGCGTGGCAGAGTGTCCCACGGTCGATGCCTTAATGACCATTGGGAGCCCGCTGGGTCTCGACGAAATCCAAGACAAGCTGCAGCCGGGCTGGACGCGCGACAATGGCTTTCCCTATCGCACACTGCGTGGACCGTGGACGAATGTGTTTGACCCGCTCGATCCCGTGGCGGGTTTTGCGCCGCGACTGGCGTACGATTATCAACATCACGGCCGCGCCGTAATCAGAGACATCGTTGAGTCAAACAGCGGTTGGTGGCGGCACAGCATAGAAAAGTATCTCGGCGGTCCGCAATTGCGCACCGCGCTTCTGGATATGTTGAAGCCCCGGAGCTCCAGACCGGTTGAACCAAGTGACACCGCGCGTAGCCCGTTGCGCAAATCCGAGGCAACGGAGAATGAGTCCGACGAATTCAAGACGCCCCGTCCTGCCGATGCGCGGATTTTTACGTCGGACGGTAGGCGTACCGAGCAGACAGGCAGCCAATTGCTTGCGGACTTGGCGGCGGCCATCGAGAGCTATCACCACGTCGAGGTGGCTGAGATTTGCCAGAACATCGTGCTGATGTTATGCCATGGCCAACAGGTCTTTGATACCGAGCAGGCCAAAGTGGCGCTTTCGCGGTTGCGCCGCAAGCGGTACTTCAAGCAGATGAAGCAACTGGGCGACGCGTTGATCCAAAACGGAATCAATGCGATGCAGATCCGGCGACAATATGCGCAGGGCCTGATCGACAGCACGCAGGATTTGACAGACATGGGCCAAATGACGGCGGCACTCTGCATATTGCGCGGCATCATCGTCGAAGGCAAAGACGACAGCGAAGTCGCCGAAGCGCGAGGACTGATCGGTCGCGTCCACAAGCAAAATTATATCAATGCCGCCAATGATGGCGCCGCTTCCCAACTCGAGGAATTAGCGCGGGCGATCAAAGCCTATTACGAAGTATACCTCGTCGATCCAAAGAAATTCACATGGCAGGGAATCAATGCGGTCGCCCTGCTGGCCCGCGCGGAACGTGATCGCGCACCTCAGCGGGGATATCCGGGTTATCGTCAATTGGCGAAAGAAATCCTTGCCGACTGCGCCGTTGACGAAAAAGCGGACCACTGGAACCTGGCTACGGCCGCCGAGGCGTACGTGGCCCTGGGCCAATTTGAGATGGCGATGGAGCTGTTGCAGAAATATATTCGCAGCCAAGAAGTTGACGCGTTTGAATTGAGTTCCTTCCTGCGTCAACTCAAGGAAGTATGGCTCTTCCGCCCGGAAAACCACCAGCAGGCGCCCATCCTGGCGCTGGTCCAATGCGCGCTCATGAAGCGCGAAGGAAGCCAGATGCCGCTGCAGTCGGCCGACATGGACATGCGGCCGCTGTTAAAGTTGGAACGCGAAGGCCAGCTTGAGAAGGTGTTTGGCAAAGAGGGATTTAAGTCCTTAATGTGGTACAAAACGGGGCTCTCGCGCTGCAGTTGCGTCGCTCGATTTGAGACGAAGATGGGCAACGGCATGGGGACGGGCTTTGTCGTCGATGGCAAGGATGTGCATGAAAGCCTGGCGGGCAAGGTTTTGGTGTTGACGAATGCCCACGTCGTCAGCGATGAATCGGGTTCCCGGCCGGCGTTGCGCTCGCGGGACGCCGTCGTGACCTTTGAGTGCCGGCCCGCCGGGAGCAAGCGGTATGAGGTGGATCGAATTGTCTGGAGCTCGCCACCTGGTGAACTCGACGCCACCTTGGTCGAACTGAAGCCGCCACTCAAGGATTGCGAAGGCCTGGGAAGCTGGGTGCCGGTCAAGGAAGAGCAGCGTAATGTGTATCTGATCGGTCATCCCCTGGGCGGCGGCTTATCGCTGTCGTTGCACGACAGCTTATTTCTGGGCTATCGCGATCCACGCTTGCACTATCGCACACCGTCCGAACCTGGCAGCTCAGGAAGTCCGGTTTTCGATGATAACTGGGACTTTATCGGGTTGCATCATGCGGGCAGCTTTCAGATGCCGCGCCTCGACGGCCAACCGGGCACGATCGAGGCCAACGAAGGAATTTCGCTACTCGCTATTCAAAAGGCAATCTCGGCAACTTGGCGGGGCGACATGCCAGTGAGAGGTCGCGCAGAGACGGAGTCGCCAAAGCGCGGCGCCATTCGACTGCAGGCGATGCCCGCTGCGCCGCTGTCGCCGGTACGTCCGCCGACACATGACCGCCGGTCCGTTGCTATCGCCGAAAGTCCCGTCATCACCTATCAAACCGTTGCCGGCATGCTCGGCATCAGCGTACCGCGGCGACCAGAGAGCGTAACGGGAGCTGTAGTTCCCCAGAACGCGCTAAGATTGGTCGCTGAAGCGGCACACGAGGTGGTATCGGATCCCCGGCAACGGGCCGCCTTGACGGCCGAGTTTGTCAGCGCGCTGGGTGAACTGGAGCGCGAGTCCGACGCCGAAGGACCGCTCGTGCTTGCGTCGCCTCGAAATCGTATGGCGTCGCTACTGCAGTCGGTATTGGCTGAGCATTCGCAGTTCACGGCTGAGATGGCGCTTGAGTTTCCCTTTGATAAGCAAGATACGAAGCAAGCATTGAAGGAAGTCCTTGACCTGGCCCACAAGCAAAAACTGCACGAGCAGTTGCACCCCCGCTCTGCAACGCCGCAGGCCATTCCCGACAACGCCAGAATTTTCCTGACCAGCGATTTCGGAACCGGCATGTACGGCGCGCCGGTCATTGCGTCGACGGTGGCCCGTTTTGGTCAAACCTTCGACCTCCTCATGCATTTGGGGGACATCTATTATTCAGGCCAGGAAAGCGAGGTGGAAAGCCGCTTTTTGGACATCTGGCCCACAGAGGCGGCGGCGATGAGTCGCAACCTGAATGGAAATCACGATATGTATTCCGGTGGCTTCGGCTACTTTGACGTCAGCCTGCCGGCGTTCGCGCAGGAAGCAAGTTATTTTGCGCTGCAGAACAGCCATTGGTTGCTGGTATGCCTCGACACGGCTTATAAAGACAACAATCTGGGCAAGACTCAGCGAGCGTGGCTCGACGACGTGGTTCGTCAGGCGGGCGATCGCAAGCTGGTCTTGTTTTCCCATCATCCCTTGTTTTCCAACTTCAAGGAGCAAGGCGACAAGCTGGCGGAGAAGCTGCACGAAGTGCTGCATTCACAACAGATCAGCGCGTGGTACTGGGGGCACGAGCACCATTGCATCATTTACAAGCGACATCCGCTGTACCGCTTTTTCGGGCGCTGCCTGGGGCACGGCGGCATGCCCTACCGCCGTAAAAAGGTCGCCGACTATCCCATCGACGAGTCCTTTGCTGCCGATTTCCGCAGCGGCGCATATCAGTGGCGGAAGTGCGCCGGCACGGTCATCCCAATGGCACACTATCTGGATGGCCCCAATCCGTACGTTGAGGAAGCACCGGACGAATATGGGCCGCATGGATTCATGACGCTAGAGTTCAAGCGCGCCAGCTTTACGGAGTCGGTTTACGACGCTGACGGCAGGTTGCTCTACGAAAACAAGCTGCGGTGACCATGTGGCCTTGCGCTAACAGGCAGAAGTTCAACGCATGATGGCCCGGCCCTGCGTGGGGAGTCTGCTCGTGTCAAGCGAAAAAGCATCGAGAGAATCGCTCGGACCGCCCCTCCGCCACGAGTCGCTCATTTCTGTGGTGCCGGAATTGCAGGAGGCGTCACACTCGTATTCGATTTAGCTTCGACCCAATGCCAGATCAGCTTGTAGCGGCCCTTGAAATATCTACTGGAATACTCCGCGGTTCCTTTCTGACGCGTATCTCGATCGATCACCAAGTCAAACACCTTGGAGTCATCGAACACCATGTTCAATTCCACGGCATGAAACTCGATGCTCTTATGGAAAGTCAGCGGCAAGTCCATCGACCAGTTCTCTTCGGATTTGAACTTCATGCATGATCGCCCATTGCTCGTCTTGTGCGGATGAGTCACTTTCAATTCTGTGCCGTCAACGATGATGGTGAACCTTAATTCATCGCCGTGGTAAGTATCTGTCACCGCGTTCACATAAAACGTATCGAGAACTATATGAAACGGCGGCAACACCTCGCCCATGGTTCCGCCCGATGTGCTTCCGGTGGTTCCACCCGTCGTTGAGCTGGTGGTAGATCCTGTCGTCGAGCCAGCGGTAGATCCTGTGGTGGAGCCTCCTGTAGTAGATCCAGTAGTGGCCCCTATTGTCCCAGCAGATGTCCCGGTAGTCGTTCCGTTCGTCGTAGCTCCTGTCGTCGTTCCGGCCGTACCGGCGGTGGTTCCGTCGGTCGAATTACCTGTTGTCGTACTCGTTGTAGTGACCACCGTGTCGTGGCACGTTCGTCCCCTGATCCGACATGGAATATGCGTAACCATGATGCAACTAATCAACGCCCCGATAAACAAAGCGGTGAAAATGGCGAACTTGCCGACGTGTGACTTTGGCTCGTTAGGGTAAGAAAGCCGCAGATAGTCGATCAGCCGCTGAATATCGACCTTGAAATCAGGATCTGTCCGCACCTGCAAGGCGTTTCGAAATGCCAGTTTTTCGATGTCCGCGGGCAGGTCGGCAGCGGCCGGCATCGATGCGCCTTCGACCAGCAATGGAATCACCGTTTTATTGAGCGCGAGCGCGGACGCGATCTCGGCTCGCACGAAGTCCCGTGGATCGTCAATGCGGCGGCCGCCGCTGGCATCCTTCGCAAGCCAGTCCGGGCCAATCACAATCAGCACGATTTCCGAAATGCGAATGTATTTTTCGATCTCTCCGCGAAAATCCGCGGCGATCGGTATCGAATCGACGTCGCGAAAGAGCCGCACCTTCGGAAAGCTTATAGACAAACGATCGTGAATCCGCCCCACGATCGATTGCGTGTCTGAGCGACGATAAGAAAAGAAGATCGTGTTCATGGATGTAAGAACAATTGGACGCGAAGTCGCTACCATCATAGCAGCCGCCAGCAGCAGGTGATATATGCCGCGACATGCTGGTCCATCGAAAAAAACAAATAGTTCTCATGGTTCCCGCACTAACCACTTTGTATAACATTGGGTGCCTGCATTGACTCCCAGGAGCAGCGCGACCTAACAATTGCATGCCGTTCTAAGTTAATTATATAGTGCGACGTTCGAGATCCCACAGGAAAGTGCGTATGGGTCGAAGTCAGCGGGAGCTTGTGTCTGGTTGCAATATTATTTTCCTGTTGGCATGCGCTGTCACTCTTATCTAACGGCACGGAGATTCTTGTCATGGCATACATGCCACGGCCGATCGACACATCAAAGATTCTGCTGGATGAACCGATCCGGCAACTAACCGAATCCCTTGCGCGGCATACGCACGACGTGTGGGCGGAGCAAAGACTCAAGGATGGCTGGACATGGGGCGCTCGGCGCAACGATGCGCGGAAAGAGCATCCTTGCCTCATCGACTATGACGAGCTGCCCGAATCCGAGAAACAACACGATCGAAATACCGCGATGGAAACGCTGCGAGCCATTGTTGCACTGGGATTTGAGATAACTAGCCGTCGATCGAACACCGACGCACAATGATGTTTCTCTCAACAACGCAAACGACCATACCTCCTACGTCAAGGGAAACATCCTTGGCCGGCTGGAGGCAATGCGAGGGAACTTTCATCGATCATAACCGACACCGAGTTTCAGCGGAGGACAACCATGCGAAAGAAGCCAAAAGCCGCCAAGTCGGCGAATAAGCGGGTTTTCGTCATCTACGGTCGAAACGTGAAAGCCTATCAAGAGGTCAGCCGCTATCTCGCCGCGATCGGCGTTTCGGAGATTACCTTCAATGAAGTCGCAAACTTGCAGGCGTCTCCCTACGTCACTGAAATCGTGATTGAGGGCATCTGGCGAGCGGACGCCGTGATCGTTCTTTTTACGCCCGATGAATTGGCGATCCTTTACCAGTCCACGAAGATCACCGGAGGACAAGGTCACGTGCCGACCGAGACGCGCTGGCAACCCAGACCGAACGTCGTGTTTGAAGCGGGCATCGCGTTTGCTCTGAAAAAAGACCGCACGATTCTCGTCGCGCTGGGCGACACGGTCACCGGCTTTTCTGATATTGGTGGCATTCACCTGGTCCACCTGGACGCAGCCGCGGGAAAGGATTCTTTGCGCCAGCGATTGCAAGTGGTCCTGAAAACGTTGCCTGCAAAGCTTCCGCCAAACTGGCGCGATGCGAGTATTTCTGGCAACTTTCGGCGGTGCGTACCGAAGCGGTGGCACTTCTACGATGAACTCGCGGAGTTGGAGGCCTACCTGCGGGCCAAGCCCGTGATTCAGCCAAAGATCACCAAAAAGAGCGGCGTTCGTGATGATCAACACGGCGCGCATTCGCTGTTTGATATAGTGCAGCTCGCCGTGCGTTCACGGGGACAAGCTTGGCGACGCTCCAAACCTCGCGAATTCATGGAAATCGTTCGCAAGCACTTCGACAACTCGGTCACCAATGTGGCGTACTGGTGGCTCGTCGTAGCGGGTTTCTTTCAATTCGAGGACATCGACTATTGGTTTGATAGCGACGGAAGCTGGAAAGACTCCGTCGACTATGTGACCATCTCGGCACGCGGCCTGGCGCTCATTGACAAACTCAGCACGTGAGTGCGGCCTTGATGCGCTATGACGAGCCGTGGATGCCGTCAGTCGGAATGGAAGCGTCCGCGGCCGGGCGATCTGTAGCGATAAATGAGGCAACTGCTGAACGGTAAATACCTGCCAGAGGAGAAAGCGGCGCAGGTCCGCCAGCACAGTGACCTCCTTTTCCCAATGCTTACTGATCCAAGCAAACCGGAATAGAACCAATCCTTCGTAGTTGCGGCACATGCGATTGAGCAAGCGATCGGGCGACGTCCTTGCCTGCTCGGCGGCCTGATCCAATTCCGGTCCGTCGCCGTCGAGAAGTATTCCATCCTTGGGCCGGAATCCAGCCCACAGTTGCGGGAGCCACGGACGGCGAGAGTCAGATACCTCGACTTACTGCACAAGGCGGTCGAGCTTGAGGGCCATCTTGAACATATAGAACGACGAGCATGAGATTTTCGATCTCGACGAAGCCGTCGACAACCGGACCGTACGTCCGGTAGCTCATTCCCGCTTTACGACGCGGTTGGCAATCGTCTTGTCTTCTCCGTCGAGCGAGAATCTGCCGCCGCGTGTGGCGGCGAATTGTCTGTCGGCCAGTGTCGCAGTAGTATACATGCGATCACAAATTTGTGCAGAGTTATTTTCTGCCACCCCCGCGAACCAATTTGAGCGACCGGCCTAGCGGCAAATTCAGCTCCGCTGCAATCGACCGCGCACTTATTTTTTAATGCGCAACGAGAGATTGCGACGAGTGAAGAAAGCCATCTCGCCAACTGGCCAGCATGCAAAATGAATTGCGGCCAAGAATTTTCGCAAATGATGCGCGCACGCGGAGCGCCATGATATTTCGCCGGGGGCCGCTGACGAGTAACCGCGCCGCGAATGGCCGCAAGTAGAGGAGCTACGCCAAAGGAAGCAACATTAACATCGATCAGGCGGCCATGTCTCTGCAGAGATCTGCCAGTGTCGATTTGCCGCTTCAATGAGCCCGATCACTACACGCGGAGCGTACCGACGACCGTTGATGTTAGCGCCCCTCACCACAGCCGCCACCACGGCTTGCGTTTTTTAGGCGCGGCCGCCATCTGTTTTTGTTCCTCGTACCAGGGATCGGTGAGGTGAACCGCTTCCGTGACGAACTGGCAGATGTCGCCAGGCGGACCCTGGGATTCGGATCCGTACTCGAACTGCATTCCCCCATCCTCGCCATCAGTCGCCTTGAAGAGCACGGAGAGGACGCAAACGCTGCCGGCCTTCGACGGAACATCGTAGGAGCCGAAGCGGTCCATCCATTCGTTCCGTACCTCAGCGCGCAGCTTTGCGAACAGCGGTTCACTCGTGCGGCCAATGAACAGGTCGTTTTCGGTATTGTTGGCCGCTCCCGTCCCGAGCCGATTCACCAGCCCGTCGTTTGCCAAAACGATGAACAACGATTGCCGCTGGGCAACCTCGAGTTTTACCATGATGGCGGCGATCGATTCTGGCGTCATCTGTAAACGTGCCGGGCCAGCCAATGCTTGTTCATAACGACGGAAACGAGGATAACGCAAATTGTAAGGCGCCGGAGTGCAAGTCACCACTCATCAACCATGCGGTAGATGAGGCAAAACGTGCGTTAGTTTCGACTGCCGGCACCAATGAATGGTAGACGGCCCAGCGGGACAAAGCCCGCGGATTGCACGGCCTCGGCAGTCCGCCAACTGGCATCAATTGGTAATGGTCAGCGAATTCAGAACCGTGGTCGCGTCTGCCGAATTTGCCCACGACTTGGTTCCAACAGCCAGAATGTGGTAGATCCGTCCATCAACATAGTAAATCCTGGCGCGGAGCACGAAATCCTTGCTGGGAATGTCTCCTTCCAACTCGCGTCCCGGGTATTTTCCGGCGAGCGTGATGGACGTGTCCTTCGTCAGCGTGGCGTTGATTTTGCGTAGCGAGCCATCACGAGCTTTCTTGAGAAGGTCTGATATCTTATCGTCGGACGGCACGATCCCAGCCGGGAGATCGGCAAAGCCCACAACGTACGCACCCTCTCTATCTTCAATGGCATACAATTTCGTCACGACATTGGATGTCGTCCGCGATTGCTCTTCGGGGGTACCCGGCAACATCACCTTGAACCGCCCCTCCGCCGACGCGAACTCTTTGAGTTGGGACTTACATCCGGCGATCGACAAGAACAAGCCGACGACGCACACGAGCTTCAAATACTGCGGCATGAAGTGCTCCCACATGAAAAGTCACCGAAAGGGGAAAAACGCCGTCCACGTTTGGGTTCGTTTTGGTGTTTTATTCGGCAGGCTGCGAAGGCGCCGCAGATACAGGGCGATGCAACGGCTCCCAGTCATCCTTGTCGGCCCATCGGCCTTCCGTTTGAGGGACATACCCCTTTCCAATCCAGGCGAACGGAAAGGGGGAACCCTGGGGCCAGATGATGTCCTGCATGATTGGGTTGCCGCGCACGGCAACCCCGGATACGGAAATGGCTTGAGCTTCTTCCAGCTTCATTCGCGCATTCTATCGCGCCATCCGCCGGCAGTGAATGCTCAAAGTGAACCACTTCCAGCCCCAGAACGGAGAAGAGGGTCAAGGAGAAAGGGGACTCGTCTCCCCCTGGTCTGCGTCAGCACAAAAATAAGCCATCGCGGCGCAGCCTGCCGCATTTGCACGCGCGCATAAAAAAGGACACTCTGCCTTCCAGCAAAGTGTCCCCTATTACGAAATATCAGTTACGAAATATCAGTCGGGGCAACTGGATACGGTTAGAACCATTCTTGGTCGATATCCAGTGCTGGCCCCGCTCGCTAATCGATGCCGTAGCGTTATTCTGACGGAACTTTGAATCAACTGCGGTTTGAAAGTCCCATCAGCTGCTAGCCACCCGCTTCCAATATTTGACGCAGCTTAAATATATCTCCGCCAAACGTTCCGGCTAGTTCTTTGGCTTCGAGTAGGCGGAGCACTTCTCTTGCTAGGTGTTTCGCCTCTCCCTCTCCACCCAACCTTACGGTGGTTTGCACAAGCTCGGTCGGCATTGGTAAATCCTCGGCTTGGGCTGCATGACACGCACCAAAGAACTCCCGCAATTCTGGCTCGTCTACGCGTATTCCACGGCGAAGGTCACAGCACAATCGAAGTTCCTCGTGTTTTAGGTCTCGCCAAATCTGGCCGCGGGCCGCAAAGCTACCTCGCGGGAGCATTTGCAACCAACGACTCGCGACTTCGAAATCCGAGTTGTCGAAAGCCTGATAAGCGAGAGACGCTATCACAAAGAGGTCCTCTGGATTGAGTTCGTAAGCCTTGGCGAGCGCAGCGTCGATCTTCGCGTTTCTTTCAACGGTGCAATCCGGTCTCATATACCAGCAGAGTGCAAGCAGGTGATGACCGGTCGCGCAGTTCGGTCGGGTTTCCGTGACCAACTTCGCCTTTGCTTCAGCCTCATCAAACAGATGGTTGGCGGTTGCGGGCTCGGCACATTCGGCCTGGAGGAGTGCTTCCTCCGCTTGCTCTACGAGGCTGCGCCATTCTGGGTCCAACATAGACTTTGTCTGGTGAATTCGGGGCAACAGGACACGGTTAGAACTTTTCAGCCAGCTAGCGTGGGCGCTGCCATCTGATCTTCTATGCCGAACGTGAAGGCCCACGTCTCCGGTGCTATGGTGGGCTACCTCTCCTCCCCAGGGAAATGCCAGTAACTTGGTTGGGTCTCACGCGGTATCCTAACGCCTTCAGGCGTATAAAACCAATTGCAAAAGTCGGTACTACACATCCCGGTACATTCAACAACGGCGGAACCACGCCCCGGTATTTTGATTGTCTGGTCATCGGCCGGAAAGCGAATGTCGGTTGATCCGCAAATTAGACAGCGCGGTGGGGAGTGACGAACACGACGCCATTCAATTCGTCGTGTCGCTTCGTCTTTGGCCTCCATATAGAGTTTCGCCATTCGTTCTATATACGGCGATTCATCAAATGGTGGTTCATTTGAGGTAAACAACGATGCGCGAAGCGAGGTTGGGTCGTTCAGTTCGGCAAGTTCATTCGTGATCTCTTCGAGTGACTGAATCCATTCAGCATCAATGAACTGCTGACAGTTGCAGCACCAAGCGATCGTTGGCCGCAAGCCAATTTGAGTACCATCGAGGAACTCATAGTAGAAGCCGCGTAAACCAAACCATTCGACGTCAGGCGTTCCGTCGGCGAATCGTATTTGGTAGCAAGCTGGCATGTAGGTTTCAAATGAATCGAGGAGAAAAGAGTTATTCGACCCCCGAGCTGCGGCAAATCCTCACCGCCGTTTTGCAGCCGAGTTGATGGCTGTTTGAACGCCGGTAAGCCATTTTCCCCCCGGAACAGAGAAGAGGGTAGAGGGGGTCCAGGGGGAGAGGGGACTCGTCTCCCCCTGGTCTGCGTGAACGCAAAAAAATAAACCTTCGCGGCGCAGCCGTCCAGTTTTGCATGTGCGCAGAAAAAAGGACATCCTGCTTTGCAGCAGAATGTCCCCTTGTTAAGAAATATCAGTCGGGGCGACAGGATTTGAACCTGCGACCTCCACGTCCCGAACGTGGCGTTCTAGCCAGGCTGAACTACGCCCCGAAAAATGACTCCAACTTTTCAAAAGGCTTCGCAAGACTTCACACAACTGGCAGACTTTACAAACCAAGACGCTTTGTAGTGCGGTGGGGTTCGAGGCGGCTGCAACAATGGCCCGCAATTCGGCCGGGTTTCCACGGGGGTAAACCCCGTGGCTCGGGTGAGCGGTAAATCGGTACTCCGACCGCTCAGCGAAGCACATCATTGTAAACTCGGGCGGCTGGCGGTCAACGGCAGGTGAAACGCGGAAGAGTCGGCAATTTCAGGGGTGGCTGGGGTGTCCAAGCGGATATTCAGCTCGGTTCTTCACGCCAATCCACCAGATGCAGTTCCACGGTGGCTCGCCCGCGGAAGCGGTTGATCACGGGGCGATAGGCGATCGACATGGTGCCGGCCGCGGCCAGGGCGTCGCTCCAGTCCATCGCTTTGCCGAAGGCCAATGCCCGCAGTTTCATGCCGTGCTGCTCAATACTGAGGGCCAAGTGCCGGCCGTCGGCGCCCAGCGGGCGAGGGGGCTCGCTTAGCCGCACGCCCGAGGTGCAGAGCAACGGCCGGGGGTTGCCGTGGCCGAACGGCGAGAGCCGCTCGATCTGCTCGACTGCTTTGAGCGTCAGGCCGGAGAGCGGCGTTTCCACGTCGATCCACAGATCGCCCGCCGTACCGTTGGGGCCGATGTTCTCCGCCGCGTGCTCGCAGAACTCGTGGCGAAACGCGTCGATGTGGCGATGGTCAATCTTCAACCCGGCCGCCGCCGCGTGGCCGCCGTGGCTGATGAGATGATGCGAGCAAGCGGCCAGCGCCAGATGCAAATTAAAACCGGGCACGCTGCGGCAACTGCCAATGCCCGGCTTCACGCCCAACTCGTCGAGCGAGACCAGCACCACAGGGCGATGATATTTTTCCGCCAGCCGCCCGGCGACGATGCCGATCACGCCCGCATGCCAGCCATGACCGGCCAGCACCAGCGCCGCGTCGGCATGTGGGTCGAACTGCTGCTGCGCCTGCTTGTTGGCCGCCAGGTAGACGCTGCGCTCCAGGCTGTCGCGGCTCTTGTTCAGCTCGTGCAAATACTCGGCCAGCGAGTCGGCCCGCTCGGGGCGATCGGTGGTCAGCAGTTCGACCGCCAGTTGCGCCTGCCCCAGCCGGCCGGCGGCGTTGAGCCGCGGCGCGATGGTGAACGCGATGTCCTCGCTGGTCAGCGCTTCGCGCGCGTCGAGGCCGGTGAGCGCCAGCAAACGCGTCATCCCCAGCACGCTCCGCTGCTTGAGGCTTTCGAGCCCATGCCACACCAGCACGCGATTTTCATCGACGAGCGGCACGACGTCGGCCACAGTGGCGACGGCGGCCAGGCCGACGGCGGAGAGCAAAAACTCTCGCAACTGCGGCGAAACGCGGCGCACCGTGTCGCCTGGCTTCGCATCTTCTTGTTTCGCCGCGGCCACGCGCTGACACAACGCCCAGGCCAGCTTGAACGCCACCGCCGCGCCGCACAGACCGTCGAACGGATATTCCCGCCCTGGCAAGCGCGGATGGACGATCGCCGCCGCGTGCGGCAGCCGATCGGCCAGGGCGTGGTGGTCGGTGATGATCAGCTCCAGCCCCAGTTCGCGAGCGACCTCCGCTTCCGCCACGCTGGTGATGCCGCAGTCGACGGTCACGACGACGGAAGTTTTTTGGGCGGCGAGCGAGCGGAGCGCGTCGCTGTTGACGCCGTACCCTTCGTCGAGCCGATTCGGGAGGTAATAGTGGGCATCGGCGCCGAGCAACTTCAAGCAGGTAAGCAGAATCGCGGTGGCGCACATGCCGTCGGCGTCGTAGTCGCCATACACGACAATGCGCCGCTTCTCGTCGATGGCCCGGCTGAGCAGCTCGACCGCTTCTGTGACGCCGGGGAGTTCGGACGGATCGCGCAAGCCGGTGAGCTTG
>JAIOPX010000286.1 GCA_021413705.1 Planctomycetota bacterium
GGCCCGTGCCAGCTCGACTTCTTCCGCTGCTTGAAGCGCCACGCAGAGCATGGCCAACGGCGCAATCTGTGGCAGCCGAGTTGGCGGAATGAGTTCGCTGATAGATGGCAACTCAAGATTCAATTGACTCAGCAGCCAACCTAGCCGCACCACCTCCGTCAGCGCGGCGTGGGGATTGGCCAACACGGCTTCCAGCGTCACGCGGTTGTAGAGGATCCAGGAGTCACCGCCGCCGCCGAGCAGCGGGTGTGTCAGCAGCACTTCCGCTCGCTCAGGCACGATGGTCGCATTCGTCAGTCGCTTCGCTCCATCCGTTAGCCGCCGCACCGTGGCCAGAAAGCCCGGCCCCCGGGCGTCCCACTGTTCCTTGATGACGTCGCGGCGCATGAGCAATTCGTCGGCCAATTTCGGGCGTGCGGCCGCCAGAGCGGCGTCAAGCTGACGGAGAGCCTCGGCCAGCGACGCAATGTGTTGCTCCCCCTTTTGGCGTCCGATCGTCTTAACGAGCGCCGTGGTCGCCAGCGCCGCAGGCGGTACGTTGTCGCCCGAAAGTGGTATGAGATGGGAGAGGAGTACGGTCGGATCGGCCCCGGCCGCTTGGCAGCATTCGAGCAAGCGCGCGGCTGCCGGGGCGAGTGCCTCCACCAGCGGCTGATCGGCCGGCACGCGCCCCAGTTCAAGCGCAGCGGCGGCGCACAGGGCAGTAGTGGTCGGACGGGTGAGCCAGGTCAGTTCGGTTTGCACGGATAGAGTTTAACCCACAACCCCAAGGGGACTGGCTCATTTTTCGGACGTAGTTCTTTGGGATTCCTTTTTCGCTTGACCCGAAAAATGTGCCTGTCCCCTTGTGTACGCCCCTTCGGTGCTTGTCGCGGCGTAGTTTGGAGATATTATAGGATGTTTGCGTCGTTGTGCTTATATCCTTTGGAGATTGCCGCCATGGCCATGCTCGTCGAGCAAGACGCCCATCCCTGGAGCGTTGAAGACGCCGCCGAACTCTAGGAGATCGAGCGCTGGGGGAAGGGCTACTTTGCCGTCAATCAGTCCGGCCATGTCTGCGTCCATCCGACCAAAGACCCGGCCAGGGCGATCGACCTCAAGAAGCTGGTCGATCGGCTGGCGGCCCGCGGCATGGATGCTCCGATCCTGGTCCGCTTTGGCGAGCTGCTCAAACACCGGCTCTCGGAGATCCACGACGCCTTCGCCCAGGCGATCACGGAACACAACTATCAAGGAAAGTATTGCTGCATCTACCCGATCAAGGTGAACCAGCAGCGGCTGGTGGTGGAAGAGGTGTTGGAATATGGCAAGCCTTATGGCTTCGGCCTGGAGGCGGGGAGCAAGCCGGAACTGATGGCCGTGGTGGCGCTGGCTACCGGCGAAGTGCCGATCATCTGCAATGGATTCAAAGACGCCGAGTTCATCGAGATGACGCTGCTGGCGCAGAAGCTCGGCCGGCACATTATTCCGGTCGTCGAGAAATACACCGAACTGGAACTGATCCTGAAGTACGCCGCCAAGCTCGACGTGCGCCCGCAGATCGGCATGCGCGTCAAGCTGGCCACGCGCGGCAGCGGGCGATG
>JAIOPX010000126.1 GCA_021413705.1 Planctomycetota bacterium
CGCGAAGCGTGACAGTGATTGGTTAGGTGGTTCGTTTTTTCACAGGTTGAATGTTTTGGTCGGTTTCGGCCGTGTTCGCAGTCCATGAATTGGTACGCTGCGCGTACCCTACATTTACGGAGGCGCCGGTTGCAGCCAGGCCGGCAGCTTTCCCGCCGGCGGCAGCTTGATCACGGTTGCCCCGCGGATCGCCGGGTGAGCCCGCACTTCGGCCAGGGCTTCGGCCGACGGGGGCTCGTCGAGGTTCAAAATCCCCATCGACTCTCCGCCTCGGGCCGCGCGGCTGACCGCCATCTGGGCAATGTTCACTTTGTGCTTGCCGAGCGTGGTGCCGACGCTGCCAATGATACCCGGCACGTCCTGGTGCGGGAACACCATCATCACGCCGTCGAGATAGGCTTCCAATTGATTGTCGTTTATCTGCACCAGCCGGGGCATGTTGTGGCCAAAAATGGTGCCCGCCGCCTTGGAGCGACCGTTGGTAGTGTTGATCTCCGCCACCATGACCGAGGCAAAGGCACCTTTGTCTTGGCGGCTTTCGGCAACCAATTCGATCCCCCGCTCCCGCAGCAGCACCTCGGCGTTGACGATGTTCGGCTCCGTGGCCATTGCGCCCGAGAGCAGACCGCAAGCGAAGCTGGCCGTCAGCAACTTGGTGTCTTTCTCCGCAACTTCGCCACGATAGGTGAGCCGGCAAGAACGCACAGTGCCACCATCCATCTGCGGCAGGAGCATCCCCAGCCGGTAAGCCACGTCAAGAAATCCGCGCAAGCCATCGAGCGTTTTGGCATCCAGCGGCGACATGTTGACCGCATGGCGGATGTCGCCCGTGGTGAGAAAATTGATCAGCAGCGTCACGCCTTCGACCGCCACCTGGGCCTGGGCCTCTTCCGTGCTGGCGCCGAGATGTGGCGTGCAAAGAACGCCGGGCATTCCGAACAGCGGGCTCTCTGTGCAGGGCTCTTCGGTGAACACGTCGAGCGCCACGCCGGCCAGCTTGCCGCTCTTGAGCCCGTCCACCAGCGCGGCCTCGTCGTAGATGCCCCCCCGGGCACAGTTGATCAACCGCGCGCCTGGCTTAACGATCTCAAGCTGACGATGGCCAAACAAGCCGCGGGTTTCTTCCGTCAGCGGCGTGTGAACGGTGAGGTAGTCGATCTCCGGCAGCATAGCATCGACGTTGGGATACAAGCGGATGCCAAGCTCCGAGGCCCGCTCCGGCGAGAGGAACGGATCGTAGCCGATCAGTTTCATCTCCATCGCACGCGCCCTGGCGGCGATCGCCTGGCCGATCCGTCCTAGGCCGACGATGCCCAGCGTCTTATCGGCCAACTGCGTCCCCATATATTTGTTGCGATCCCAGCGATGCTCCAGCAAGCTGTGATAGGCCGGGGCCACGTTGCGCGACAGGGCCAGCATGAGCGTCAGCGTATGCTCGGCCGTGCTGATGGTGTTCCCCAGCGGAGTGTTCATCACAATGATGCCCAGCCGAGTGGCGGCTTCTTTGTCGATGTTGTCGGTACCGACACCGGCGCGAACGATTGCACGCAAGCGGGTGTTGCCCTCGAGCGATTCTGCTGTGATCTTCACGCTGCCACGTAGGATCGCTCCTTCATATTCGTTAAGCGTCTGTCGCAGTTCCGCCCCTTTGAGTCCCGTGCGGATGTCAAACTCGATGCGTTTGTCAGCCTTGAGCAGACCGAGGCCCTCGTCAGAAAGCGTATCGAGAACAATGATGCGAGGCATGGCTGAAGTGAGGATGGCTTGGAGGGAGGCTGGCGGCGAAACGCTCCATTGTAGCAGCGCAATGGGGCGGAGAGAAGCGGCCGGGAAGCGGGTATTCACGGCCCAAGTTGCCCAGCCAAGGGGTAATTTCAGCGGTCAGCGGTCAGCGTTCAGCAGTCAGCAGTCAGCAGTCAGCAGTCAGCATTCAGCATTCAGCGTTCAGTACTCAGTACTCAGTACTCAGTACTCAGTACTCAGTACTCAGTACTCAGTACTCAGTACTCAGTACTCAGTACTCAGTACTCAGTACTCAGTACTCAGTACTCAGTACTCAGTACTCAGTACTGAGCACTTCCACCAGCTTCCAGCCGCTTTGAAACCAGCCGTCTTCCGATTTGCGACACCAGCAACGCGTGGCCAGCAGCGAAGTTTCATCTCCTTCGCCAGCACGAATCCGCACGACGGCTTCAGTCTCTTCGATCGGCTGGTGATGGCATAGCCCGACGCCGGTCGACGACAGGTCGCGGACATAGGCCAGGATCCTCGTGGCCTCTGCGGACGATTCGTCTTCCGAATCGTACGATCGCAGCAACAGATCGACCGGCATCCAGCACGCGGTGCGCTCCTCGCTCCGCCGGTCGCTCACGGCTTTCGTGCTCTCTGCCAGTGCCGCCTCATACTGTTGACGATGCTGCTGGGCGATCTCAGTGACATGCCGCATCGCCTCACGCGTGGCGCACACCGAGCGGCTTTGACGATCCAAATTCACCAGCCTTCGTTCTTGCACCACGGCACTATTCTCCATTTCGAGTTGTTCCAAACGGGCTCGTCGCACTCGCGCGATGGCGTCCAAGCCCAGCGCTGCGACCAATCCAAACAATCCAAATGAACTCCAGGCGAACCGGCCCTCTGGCGCTAGGGTAGGCCCCCAGGCCGCCGCCAACAGGCAGACGCTTAGCCACGCGATCATGGCGGTCACCGAAGCTCTGGCTTCCGTAACCAAACGCTTGGAAGCAGACTGGACAACCTTCATCATGGTCAGACTACCTGATTAACACCGGGAAGGAGCTGGCAAGTCACTCGCAATGCAAAACAGCGTCGGCTGGCATCACTACGAAAAAACTACGCCGTTAGGAGGGGGTGTCAAACCGAGCCCTCCCTCCCGAGTGGTGTTTGGTGACTTTTTCGCACATGCGCAGCGAAAAAGCAGAAATAGCACGCGGATACTGGCACTTCCCCTACCGCTTCAACCGTTGCGGCGGAACTCGGCCATGTACGTCGCCAGCGCCTCGACTCCGGTCCGCGGCATGGCGTTGTAGATCGACGCCCGAATGCCTCCGACGCTGCGATGGCCCTTCAACTCCACCAGCCGACGCTGCTTCGCGCCTGCCAGGAACTTTTCCTGTTGTTCATCGCTCGGCAGCCGGAAGGTGACGTTCATCAGGCTCCGCGCGGCAGGCTGCGCATGGCCTTTATAAAAACCTTCGCTCTCGTCGATCACATCGTAGAGCAACTTGGCCTTCTCGCGGTTGAGTTGCTGCATTTTCGCCAGCCCGCCGATTTCGCCCAGCAGCCAGTCCGTGACCAGCTTGACGATGTAGATGCCAAACACCGGAGGCGTATTGTAGAGGGAGTTTTCCTTGACGAAATTGGCATAGTTGAGCATGCCCGGCAGCTTGTCCGAAGAACGGGCCACCAGATCGTCACGCAGAATCAGCACTGTCACACCGGCCGGCCCGGCGTTCTTCTTGGCACAGGCATAGATCAAACCATACCGCGCCACGTCCATCGGGCGGCACATGAAATCGCTCGACGCATCGCACACCAGCGGCGCTGCGCCAAAATCCGGGTCGGCGGGAAACTGCACACCCTGGATCGTTTCGTTGGAGGTGAAATGCACAAAAGCCGCCCCGGGTGTGAGCTTCACATCTGCGGCTGTCGGCAGCCGGTCATAGTTGCTGGCCGAGGAATCGTAAGCGACATTGATCTGCCCCTCGCGTTTGGCTTCGGCCAGCGCATATTTGCCCCACGAGCCGGTGAGAATATAGTCGGCAGTGGCGCCGCCGAGCAGGTTCATCGGCACCATGGAAAACTGCAGCCGCGAGCCACCCTGCATGAACAGCACATGATAGTTGGACGGCACACCCAGCAGCTTGCGCAAGTTGGCCTCGGCCGCGGCCTGCACTTCGCCAAACGCCTTGCCGCGGTGGGAAACTTCGAGAATCGACATGCCGTAGCCGGGCAAAGCCAGCAGATCGCGCTGCGCCTCGCGCAACACCGGCTCGGGGAGCATCGCCGGCCCTGGGGCAAAATTGAAAACACGTTCGGTCATGGCAAGGTCCAGAAAACAGCAGGCAGGAAATTAGCGGACGAAGCGAGAATTGTAGGGCCGCCCGGCACAGATGAGAAGGTGGCAAGGCGAGCCGTGGGCGTCAGCCCTCGGAGGAAACAAGTTAGGTCGCCGAGCTACCGGATCGACGTAGTCGGCGGCAGCGTGACCATTCGCGTGCCGCTCATCGGGCCGCTCAAGGAGGGCGGCGGCATATTGGCGCTCAGCGCCGCCACGCGGGCGGCCACCTGGGGCTGCACTCGGTTCGCTTCCAGCGAAGCCGTGTAGTTCACCAGTGCCTGGTTCATGTCCCCTTCCTGCTCGCGCAGCATCCCCAGCGCCGCCCGGGCACGGCTGTGCCGCGTGTCGATGGCGACCGCGTCGAGCAGTTGCTTTTCAGCTTCCTTGCGCATGCCCAACTCTTGATAGAAGCGGGCCAGTTCCACGCGGGCGTCGGCAGACGTGGGGCTGCGTTGTCCCCACTCGGCCAGCGTCTTCACCGCTTCGTCGTTACGCTGCTGCTCCGACATCAACACGGCCAAACCACGGTAGGCCTCCGCGTGATTCGGCGCCATGTCGATGGCTTTATGATAGTACTGCTCCGCTTGAGTGTAGTAGTTGCTGTCGCGATTGGCTTTGCCCAGGTGGTGATAGACGGCGGCCAGATTGTAGTAGCCGTCGCCATTGCGCGGGTCGGCGGCGATGGCCCGTTGAAACCGATCGAGCGCCACTTGATGTTGGCCCGATTGAAACTGGCGCGTCCCTTCGGCATTGAGCCCATGAGAGCTGATGCTGCCACAGCCGCCGGCCGCGGAGAGCGCAAGCAGCGCCGCGCCGCAAAGCCGCATACGAATGCTGGATACGCCGGACGAATTTTCAAGCGCTGATCGCCACACAATTCGCTCCTCCGCAATCTGAGGATGATCGGCCACCCAGCATGGCGCGCAGGCAAAGTGCTTGGCGCAAGAGCGGATCGACCGACCCATTGGATAAGAGGCGGAACAATAGCGTCAGTCCGGCAGGCGATGCAAGACCGATGTAGGCATGAGACTGGAGGGGGGAGGCTGTAGGCTGGAGGCCAGTGGCGTCCGTGCCACTGCCAGCAATGCTCCTGATTTTACTCTTCCCTGCCCCCTGACCTCTCACCCCTGACCCCTGCCCCCGGACCCCTACTCGTTCTCCATCAACTCCACGGCCGACGGAGCGATCGAGCTGCCGTCCATTTTGCGGTAGCCCAGGTTGTGGATCACTTCCAAAATCTCACTGCAGGTGGGGAACATCCGGCCGCTCTTGCGCTTGTAGGTTTCCAGGGCCTGCATGAACTCGACTTCGTTGTCGTTGTAGTCCCGCTCGCAGGTGGTGGGGTCGATCTGCCGGCGACGGTTAACCTTCTCGCGGCGGACCAGCTTGCGGCGTTCCATGCCAACAGCCTCGGTCATCTGCCGGCGCTCGGCGTCCGTGCGGCGGTCACCCACTCGGCGTTTCACTGTGGCGTCCGACGATTTGGCGGTCTTGGTGGTCATGTCTTTCGGCTCCTGGGGTAGCACGTGCCGCAGTCCCCGATCCCCCGGAGGCACTGCTAGCTCGATAGGTAATGGTTTCGGAGCGAAAGCTGGGCAAAGTGAAGCGATCGGGAAAAGAGTAGGGTTTTGCCACGGTTTCCGGCCTGGATAAGCAGTGCCGGTAGGGCAAGAGTTCCGGTTGTAGGGGAAGGAGGGAAGGGGTTGGGAGTCAGGGGTTGGGAGTCAGGGGTCGGGAGTCAGGGGTCAGGGGTCGGGGGTCGGGGACTGTCCCAATTTTTGTCTCAGCAAAAATGGGACTGTCCCCTTGGGGTTCTGCAGCGGTCGGAGTCCGGAGACAGGGTGGTCGGGGCCGTGCCTACCGATCCACAATCTCTGTGCGAACTTCGAAGAGCTTACTGATATCAGGCTTCATTTGAATCTCGTTGGGCGCGCGCTCGAGGAAGTAGGAGAATGAGAACGGTACGCTGTGGACAAACTTCCCACTCAACTCCCCCTCCACCGGCTTGAGTTTCAAATACTCGGCCCCCTCGACGCTGATCCCCTGCGTTGAGTAGTACACTTCGCGATACCGATACGACCGCTTGCCCGTCACATCCACGAAGAAATCCACCTTCTCCCAGTCGGGCGCAGTTTTTTCTGAAGCCGGCCAGAGCGTGCCAACTTCTTTCTTACCGATGCGAACCACCGCATGTTCCGCGGAACTGGGCGCAGGGTAGAAGAGATTCTCCTTGCCGTTGGCCTTGATCGTTTGCGGCAGGGCGCCCACAAAAATCTCGGTCGCCTCCCCACCCCGGTTGTCCACTTGCGGCCCGATCTTGATCTTCCATTCCTCCGGCTTCAATTGAAACATGACGTAGATCGTCGGCCCAAGAGAACCGCGGACGATGCGCGCCACCCCGTCCTTCCAGCCATCAGGGTGCAGACACTGCGCCTTCACGGCGCTCACGTCTGGTAGCGTCTGCAGGGGGATTTCCGCAGTGGTCGTATAGTCGTACTCTCCTCCATGTCGGCGATCGTAAGTGGCCAGCACCTTGTCGTTGAGCATCACGCGGACTGGAAAATCGGGAATCTCTTCCACCTTGATCTGCGGCATGGGGGCGGGCAACGCGGGCGTGGGTGGGGGCGAAGAGCCGCAGCCAACCCAACAGACCATGCCGGCCGCCACCCCAACAATTCTTATCAGCAAGTTCGTTTGAGCCATGATTCAACCTCTCGGATGTCGATCGCTATTCCTGCCCGGCCAGCGTTTCAGGATAGGCGGTGTGGCGAGCGTAGTCAGGCTTGGCATTCTACTAAACCCTGCGCAAGTTTGCGCCTTAGGCATTCACGTCCATTGCGGGATTTATTAGGCCTGGCACTTATCCCAGGTATGCGGTCCACCTCAATACTCGAGGCTTTCTCCCATCGGACGACCGCTGCCGCGGTAGGCGGCAGCGGTCGTCCGATGGAGAGGTTCATATTTTTTCGGCCCTCACCCGTGCTAAAGCACGGGCCTAATAATAAAGGGACGACCCTGGCATCGCATGGCAATCACTTTTCCACCCACTTTTGTGATACCTGCCAGAAGCAGACTGCGACAGTTCGCTCCAACGCATCAACAGGGCACGATAAATGCACTTGGAGTCACCTGAAGCCGCGCCCCGATAACCTGTGGGGCGGCACCGCCCAAAACCACCAGGAGGAATCTGAGATGGCTAAGAAAACCAGCACAGCGAAACCCAAACAAAAAATGAAACCCGCAGCGACCAAGACGAAGTCTATGAGCGGAAAAAATGGACTGAAGTTGAACCGGCCAAACAAGAAAACTCGGAAAACTGCCGGCGGAAACGCCCCCTTTGACCAGAATCACCGCGAACTCAACAAAGGCCAACGCGGCGGTCAGCCAGGGTCGTTGGAAGACGAGACGCTCGATCCAACCGCCCCCTATAACAAGACCTATGGACGCATCCGCAAAAGTAAGTAGCCGCTTAGCGCGATCGACCGCGTGGAAGCTTCGCGTCCAGCCTGATCGTCCAGCGGCCGAGGTGATACGGTTGTCTGAAACTTGCACCCAGTAGGTCAACGGCTAACAGCGCTGCTCCGTTCACAGCGTCTTGACGTACTCCGCCCAGAGCTGATCTACGCTCTTGCCGGTGAATTGCTTCCACAGTTCGTCGTGGTAGCGGCCCGTGCGCATGGCTTCGTTGAGTTTGGCGACCATGGCCGGATCGTGTTTCTCGACCAAATAGTTGAGAAACGCGGCCGTGGTGCGATAGCTGTCGGTGTATTTGGCCCGGGCGGGATCGGGATGCGGGCGAAGTGTTTTGGGCTCGTAGTGGAACCAGCGGATGTAGTCCGCCACGCCTTCGACCAGCCAAACCGGGTTGGGATTGCCCACCCGCATGCGACCGTAATGTTGGATCACATGGACCAGTTCGTGAATGATGGCGCCGATGGCTTCCCCTTCCAGAGTTTGCTGGAGCCAGCGGGCGTTGCAGTGAACGCGCGTGCCGAGAGTGGCCGCGGGGACAGGCATATCCTTATGAAAGATCAACGTAACATTCCTCGGCGCGCGAAAACCATTGCTCTCGAGCATTTTGGCGATGATCGGATACCACTTCAGACACGCCGGACGCAGTTTGGCATCGACCCAGGGCTGCAAGGCGGGCGTCTCGCTGACGTCGAACACCATCTCAACAGCACCAGGATCAAGCGGCTTGGCTGTGTGCTGCTTGCCGTCATGCACGTCGATCTCGCTGAAGAACGTGTTGCCAAACTGATCGGCGTCGGACACTCGGGCGATGTCGAACAGCAGATAACGAAACTTGCCCAGCAGTGCGCCGACCGGGGCGGAGATGCTGACGCCATATTGCCCGGCGGCTTTCTCCGCTGGACTCCCTTGAGGGGGACGTGTGTCTACGGAGGCAATGAGTTGCCAGCCGGCCTTCTGAAGGTCCGTGCCCTGGATGGCGGGCGGAGGGCCCGCGCCGGCGGCATTGCTGCCGTAAAGACGATAGACTTGCGGCCCGCGCGTCCCATTGTGCCACGAGTAGGTATTGATCTGTTGGGTGTCAGTTGGATTGCCGAGATCGAGCGTGATCCGGCCACCGGGAGTTCCGGCGTCGAAGAAAAAGTTGGCGTCAGGGTGGTCGCCGTAGTCGGGAAGCTGGCCGTCACGGAGCGTGTCGAGGTCGCCGCTAAAAGCGTCCTCGCGGCCGATCACCATCTGGATCCTGGCATTGGTGGCCGCATCGGTCTGAGAGGGCGCAGGAATGTTTTTGAATTGGAATCTGTGAGTCGCCGCCGCCGGTTCGATGCGCTCCGAAGTAATTTGGACTTCGGCTTGGGAGGGAGCCGGGGCGAAAGAGATCGCTGTGGCAATTGCGATCAACAGAGAGCTGTTTTTCATCGAGGTTCTCAAAGGGAAATCGGCGTGCAATCAACCTGTGTCTGGAAGCATTCTTGGATTGAGGCAGCGCCCTATCGTATTTACCCCCGGCCTGTCAAGCAACGGTGCTCGCTCGAATGCGATCAGGGCAAATCGAGCGAAGAGGAGGCGACTCGCGGCCGGCTCACGAACTTCGCTAGCGTCCACCTGAGTCGGCAGTCTACGAATCTTGTTGGTCAATTTGAGACCGCTTGTTGGGGATCTGCCAGTGCTGGCAAATCCGCCGCCGGCGTCCCACCTGGAAACCCATTTTCAATATTTCGCGGTGAACTAAGGACTTTCTACGCTTGTTGGAGAGAGTGATGCTACGACCACGAACTTCGAGAACCGGGGGCACGCGCTTTGCTATGTGGGGGACCGCCCGGGCGCTGGAAATGCGCACCCGGAGGGGACAACCGGAGCCACGATACATGAATCCACTCGCTTTCTTCTGGCCAAAGTCCCGCAAGGCGACTTCGCGTCGCAACCTCCCTCGTCGATTTACCCATCATCTTCAAATCGAGCCCCTGGAAGAACGGCTGGCCCTTTCGACCACGGCCTCGGCGCTGTTAGATACCTTCAGCAAAGCTGCCAGCAATTATCGCGCGGCGTACGATCATGTGCCCGCCATCGTCGCTTCGCTGACTCAGGCGAAAGAAATCGTGAAATACAGCACGCCCAGCGTGTGCGATCATCATGTTCCTTGCGACTGTGAACCGAATGATCCGCTGGGGAGCTTGTCGTGGGAGAAGCGGGACGAGCAGGGAAAGCTCCTGGGCGGCGCGACGTTTACCATCGGCCCGGTCAATCCGTTGACAGGAAGCGGCCCGCCGCTGACGGTGGTTGATAACGGAGCCAACGACGCCGATCCAGATGCCGGGCAGATTGTGGTCAACAACGTCCGCCTGGGAACTTACACGATTACCGAGACCGTGGCGCCAACCGGATACGAGCTGGATGACGATTCGACACGCAGCGTCAAAGTGATAGCGGGCGACTTGAATGCAGTCGTGGGCTCGCCGCTGGGTTCGCCACCGGGGAAGGATGATCCGGGTAACACGGACGA
Source organism: Planctomycetota bacterium (assembly GCA_021413705.1). GTDB lineage: Bacteria > Planctomycetota > Planctomycetia > Pirellulales > UBA7805 > JAIOPX01. Next base: position 10,050 of record JAIOPX010000126.1, read on the forward strand.
ATCCGATTTCCACAACTCGCTGCTCCCGAACACGGGCGATCCAGGGCCGGGCACTATCGAGTGGGAAAAGCGGGATGAGAAAAACCTGCTGCAAGGGGGCGCAACATTCACGGTGGCCAATAGCGCCAATACGTTCCGCCGGACGGTGGTGGACAACGGAGCTAACGATACCGATCCCGATGCGGGGCAGATTAAGGTCATCGGCATTCCCGTGGGCACGTTCACGGTGACGGAGACCGTGGCCCCGGCCGGATATGCAATCGACGACGATGCGACACGAAGCGCGACGGTGACTCAGGCGGCGCTCAATGAAGTGATCGGCTCGCCGCTGGGATTGCCGCCAGGCATCGATGATCCGGGCAACACCAATGATTCGGATTTCCACAACCGGCTCGGTAGCATCGAGTGGGAGAAGCGAGACGAGAAGAACTTGCTGCAAGGTGGGGCGACGTTCACCGTGGTCAACACGGCCAACACGTTTAACTTGACCGTCGTTGACAATGGGACCAACGACACCGATCCCGATGCCGGACAGATCAAGGTGATCAATATTCCGCTGGACACTTACACGGTGACGGAAACCGTGGCGCCGGCCGGCTATGCGCTGGATGACGATGCAACGCGGAGCGTGACGGTTCGCGAGGGCAACTTGAGTGCCGAGATCGGTTCGGTGCTGGGAGCGCCTCCGGGTATCGACGATCCCGGCAACACCGACGAGTCGGACTTCCACAACCGCTTGGGCAGCATCGAATGGGAAAAGCGAGGCGAGAATACGCTGCTGCTCGGAGGAGCCACGTTCACGGTCGTCAGTGAGGGTGGAACATTCAATCTGACGGTGGTGGACAACGGGGCCAATGACACCGACCCCGATGCCGGACAGATCAAGGTCATTAACATTCCGCTGGCTACGTACACGGTGACCGAGACGGTGGCCCCGATCGGCTATGCACTCGATGATGATCCGACTCGAACCGTGATTGTGCGCGAAGGTAATTTGAGCGCGGAGATCGGCACGGCCTTGGGTTCTGCGCCGGGGACCGACGACCCGGGCAACGGAAATGAATCGGACTTCCACAACGCCCCGCTACCCGGCACACCTACGCGGGGGAGTCTCTCGTGGGAGAAGCGGGATAATTACGGGAAGCTGCTGGGAGGCGCGACGTTTACCGTCGGACCGACCAATCTCACCACGGGCAGTGCCACGCCGCTGACGGTGGTGGACAACGGAATCAATGATGCCGATCCGGACGTTGGGCAGATCACCGTTGGCAATGTGTTGTTTGGGACATATACCATCACGGAGACGGTGGCCCCGGCGGGCTATGCCCTGGATAAGGATCCGACCCGGGTTCAAGTGGTCAGCGCCAGCAACCTGGATGCGGTGGTTGGCGTGCAAGGGGTGAACAACTCCGGCAGCAGCGACGAATCCGACTTCCACAACTGTCCGCTTCCCACGCCGCCGACGCCCTGCAGCGACCCATGTCGTCCCCATGCCAAGCCGGATCCATGCTGGCCGGGTACGACGACGCTCTGTCTGGGTGGACCGAGGCACGGAGACTGTGTCGTAGTCACCTCGTACCACGGCAAGACGCGCGTTTCTTTTGATTGGCCTCGCGCGTTCGGGTGGTCCCGAAGATAGTGGATGGCAGCACGGCGGGACGAACCGGCTGTAGGGAAGGTATCAATCCTGCCAGGCTGGGGCGGAAGATTGCCGCTGTTTGGTGAGTCTCTTGGGTAACCGGTGGTAACCCGCTACGCACCAAGAAAGTGGGGCGTGCGTAGCAGGTGGGTGGCGGCGACGCGAAGCGGGGGTCGCGCCCACCGGCGGGTTGCGCCGAACCACTCACGCAAGCCATTCGCAACCAGCTTACACCTGGAGACTACACCCATGAGTCTGATCTTTGATTGGTGGAAGAGAATCCCGCTGCCCCGCGATGCACGCAAATCTCACAAGCGATCTCGCTCCTCATCTCTGCGGATCGAATCTCTCGAAGAGCGTCTCGCGCTCTCTGCGGCTTATGCCACCGTCAATGACTGGGGAAGCGGCGTGCAGGGGCAGATCGCAATTCAGAACGATCAGCCGGCGACCATTCAAGGCTGGCGGCTGGAGTTTGATTACAACCGGACGATCAACAATCTGTGGGACGCCGTGTTGGTCAGCCGCGTCGGCAATCATTATGTGATTCAGAACGCCAGCTACAACAGCACGATCGGCGTGGGTCAGACAATCACGTTTGGATTTGTGGCTGGGGCCGGATCCGACGCTCCGCAAAATCTGACGCTCAATGGCAGCGTCACCCCACCGCCGACACCACCGAGCATCACCATTGGCGATGTGACCGTGCTGGAGGGTAATCCTTCCACGGCCAACGTCAGCGGCTACTTTCACACTTCCGGCAACCAAATTCTCGATGCAAACAACCAGGTCGTGAAGATCGCCGGCGTCAACTGGTTTGGCTTCGAGACGACAAACTATGCCCCGCACGGCCTCTGGACGCGCGGCTACAAGGAGATGATGGATCAAATGAAGTCGCTGGGCTTCAATACGATCCGCTTGCCGTTTTCCAATCAGTTGTTCGACGCCGGCAGCACGCCCAACGGCATCGACTTCGCCAAGAACCCGGACCTGCAAGGTTTAAGCGGCGTGCAGATCATGGATAAGATTGTGGACTACGCCGGGCAGATCGGCCTGCGGATCATGCTCGATCATCATCGGTCTGACGCCGGCAACAGCGCCAATGAGTCGGGGTTGTGGTACACGGCGGCATACAACGAGAGTCGCTGGATCAGCGATTGGACGATGCTGGCGACGCGCTATGCCGGCAACACGACCGTCATCGCCGCCGATCTGCACAACGAGCCGCACGGGCCGGCCACTTGGGGAGACGGCAGCGCCAACGACTGGCGGTTGGCTGCCGAGCGGGCCGGCAATGCCATCCTGGCGGTGAACTCAAACTGGTTGATTGTTGTTGAGGGAGTCGAGAGTGCATCGTCGGGCAACTATTGGTGGGGAGGGAATCTATCCAACGCGGGGGCCAGCCCGGTGCGGCTCAATCAACCTGGGCGGCTGGTCTATTCCGCGCACGATTACCCTGCCTCGGTCTATCAGCAGTCGTGGTTCAGCGACCCCACCTATCCCAACAACCTGCCGGCGGTGTGGGACCGCAACTGGGGCTACCTCTTTCGACAAGGAATCGCACCGGTGATTCTTGGCGAGTTCGGCAGCAAGCTGGCCACCACGAGCGATCAGCAATGGTTCGACAAGATGACCGCGTATCTTGGCGGTGATCTTGACGGCAACGGGACCAACGATCTGGCGGCAGGGCAGCAAGGGATCAGTTGGACCTATTGGTCGTGGAATCCCAACAGCGGTGACACGGGTGGCATTCTGGCCGAGGACTGGCGGACCGTGCAGCAGAACAAGATGGCGAAACTCACACCGATCGAGTTTGCCTTTGGAGCCGGCAATGCCACGACGACGGCCGTGTTCACCGTGGGGCTTTCCAAAGCCAGTACACAGCCGGTCACCGTTCAATTCACGACGGCCAATGGAACTGCGGCGGCAGGGAGTGACTACACCGCAGTTAATGGAACAGTCACGTTCGCACCCGGGGAGACATCGCGAACCATCAGTGTGCCGATCCTGCGCGATCTGGTAGCGGAATCGACCGAGACGTTTTTGATTCAACTGAGCGTTGCCAACGGCGCGACGCTGGCCCGATCAAGCGCGAACGGCACCATCCAGGACGACGACACGGTTTCCGCGCCGCTGCCGAGTGCCTCAATCGGCAACGTATCACTCAACGAAGGCAACGGCGGCACGACGACGGCCCGTTTCACGGTCACGCTCAGTGCTGCGGCCAGCGGACCGGTGACCATCGGCTACGAAACGGCCAACGGCACCGCGACGGCCGGCAGCGACTACACGGCCAAGAGCGGCACGCTCACCTTTGCCGCCGGAGAGACCAGCAAGACGATCGACGTTCTGGTTACTGGGGACACGCAGGTCGAAGCCAACGAAACATTTCTCGTGCGTCTGACCTCAGCCACCGGAGCGACCATTGCGACCTCGCAAGGGACCGGCACGATCCAAAACGACGATCAGCCGCCGCCATTGCCCACGCTTTCGATCGGCAACGCCACGATCACCGAGGGAAACAGCGGCACGGTGAACATGACGTTCACGGTCACGTTGTCGCAGGCGCAGGCCAGCGCGGTGAGTGTGCGATATGCCACTGCCGATGGCACGGCGACGGCCGGCAACGACTTCAACGCCGCCAGCGGCACGCTCACCTTTGCGCCCGGCGAGACCAGCAAGACCGTCACGGTGGCGGTGCGAGGGGACACGCTAGTCGAGAGTGCGGAAACCTTCCGCGTGCTGTTGAGCAATGCAACGGGCGCCACGATCGCCACGGGGACCGGCACCGGCACGATCACCGACAACGATCAACCGCCGGCTGCCAGCCCGGTCACCTTCAGCAAGGGGGACGATTGGGGGGCCGGCTACATTATGAACGTCAAGATAAAGAACACGGCCGCCACCGCGATGAATGGGTGGCGGCTGGAGTTCGACCTGGACGCGGACATCGTCAACATCTGGAACGCCGTCATCGTGAGCCATGTGGGGACGCACTATGTGATTCAGATGGCGCCTTGGAATGGCGTGATCGCGCCGGGGGGCGAACTGACATTCGGGTTTCAGGCCACAGGCGCTGGACGGACGGCGTCGAATGTGAAGCTCAACGGCACTGCGGTGTGAGATTGCCCTTCGGAACTATTCTACCCATCCTCCAGCAGGGCGGTTAGAATCCAGTCCCATGAAGAAATTGGAAAAATACTCGTTCGGCGTGGGTGACCGGTTCGCGCATCAGGCGGAAGCGCAGCTTCGTGCATTTCAGATGCTGGCGGAAAAGGGGATTGAAGTCGTACCCGTCTGGAACAAGTCGAACCGCGAACACACGTTTGTCGGCTCGGAACCACAGAGTGTCTGGGACGCCGCGGCGGCTGCAGTCCGATCGCTCGCTTGGAGTGGCGGCTGGCACGTGGACGCCGATCACATTCGACTCGAGACGGTCGATCGGTATCTTCCCTGCGCTGATTTTTTTACGATCGATGTGGCGGACTCTATCGGGCAGCCAGCCGCGCAGGCCGACGTGGAGGCGTTTGTCGGCCGCCATGGGGAACTACTGGGTGAGTTGACGATCGCTGGCGTGGGCGCGCCGTTGACTAATACCCAGGCTGAACTGACGCGGGTCGCATCCAAATATCTGTTGGCCACGCAGGAAGCGGCCCGCATCTATCGCCACATCGCAGAGAAGAAAGGCGCCGGCAACTTCATCGCCGAGGTTTCGATGGATGAAACCGATACCCCGCAGACGCCGTTGGAACTGCTGATCATCCTTGCCGCCCTGGCCGATGCGGAGGTGCCCCTGCAAACCATCGCGCCGAAATTCACCGGACGATTCAACAAGGGCGTGGACTACATCGGGAGCCTGCCGCAATTCGAACGGGAGTTTAACGACGATCTGGCCGTGATTACCCATGCCGTGAAACACTACGGATTGCCAGAAAACCTGAAGCTCAGCGTTCACAGCGGGAGCGACAAGTTCAGCCTCTACCCGATCATTCGCCGGGCGCTGCGCCGCAGCGGCGCGGGTGTCCACGTTAAAACGGCTGGCACCACTTGGCTGGAGGAATTGATCGGGCTGGCGGAAGCCGGCGGCGACGGGTTGGCGTTGGCCCAGGAAATCTACGCTACTGCGCGAGAGCATGCCGACGAGTTGTGCGCGCCCTACGCCAGTGTGATCGACATCGACGCGGCGAAGCTACCTACCGCTGACACCGTTAACCGCTGGACGGGGGAGCAGTTCGCCAATGCACTGCGACACGTGCCCAGCCATCCAGATTTTAATCCTGATCTTCGCCAGCTTTTGCACGTATCGTTCAAGCTGGCCGCCAAGACAGGACCCCGCTACACCGATTT
>JAIOPX010000214.1 GCA_021413705.1 Planctomycetota bacterium
TCCATCAGAAGCGAAGTCGCCAACTGAGGCGCTATTTGTATCGAGGCACATGCCAGGGAAGCGTCAAAGGACTGGTGCTTTCCAATAAGGAATGGCATAAGACATTCGGTGCCACCCCGCATCAGCATCGTTTCCGCGAGCTTACGAACTCGTAAGTCTATACACCACGCTTCACGAGAAAACTCTGTTTCTGCGCGGAATAGATCACGAACCAGAGGCAAAGGAGCAGCGGAGATTGCGGCACAGACTGATTCCAGTACTGCTTTGCGGAACTCGTAGTTGGCGTCTGAAAAATGCTCGCCGTGCTTGCCATTCCAGGCAAAAGCGATCCGGTTTTCATCTGCATCAACAAATGAACGAATGAACTGCGATACGTCGTCCATGACTGAACCTCAGAGCGGCTGTGACCAGAATCGCTCAGGCATGAGACGTCGCCTGCTCGGGTCGCGACAAGTATTCACGGACTTCCAATTGCATCCGGTCGATCTCGGTGAGAAATCCTGAAGCGGACAGCCGGAAGTTAATCGGGTTCATCTCCACTCTACGCAGGTGAGCCAGTTGGTCCTGAAAGTGTCGGACCCGATCCCGGGTAGCATTCAATTCCTGGTCGTTTGTGACCATGGTTTTTTCTCGATCGTTTCCACGGTAGTTTACGGCACAGGGAGGTTGCCCGCGACCTTCGCCGCCCCGCCCAGGCAGAAGAGCTTCGATTGGGTCCGCAAGTAGATATGCCCCAGGGCCACCGCCGGAGTGGCGCGGCTGGTTTGGCCCAGCGGCGTACGGGTCGGCTCTTTGAACTGCCGCTCGGCGGCCAGCACCACGACCTCTCCATCATTGGTCATGGCAAACAGTCGGTCTCCCACCAGCACCGGCGAACCGGAGAAATTGCCCCCCAGTCGCTTGTTCCACAGCCGTTTGCCGGTCGCCAATTCGTGGCAACTCGCCAAACCCATATCGTGAATCAGAAACAGCAAATTGTCGCGCACCACGGGCGTGGGCACATAGGGCACGGAGTTGGTCAGCGTGTAGACCAGTTCAGCTTTACCATCGGGCGTCAGCGGCGGCCGAACCGCGACCAACGAATGTCCTCCGTTCCCCTTGCCGCAATTGGCCAGGATCAAATCCCCAGCCACCACGGGTGAACCGACCGTCCGCTCGGGAAAAACGTCGAGCGACCAGTTGAGGTTCCCTGTTTCCATATCGAGCCCGGTCATGCCGTTGTCGGGACTGGTGAGAATCAATTCCGGCTTGCGTCCCGCGGGTTCATATACACACGGTGCGCTATACGACGCCCGGCCGCTGCGACGTGCCGCGCGCCAACGCTCTTTGCCGGTGGCGGAGTCCAAGGCCAGGACAAAACTCTCGCCGTCCTGATCGTTGGGGACAATTAATGTGTCTCGATGCAAAATGGGGGACGGGCCAAAACCATGCTGCGCTGCAAACGGTCCCAACTCTTTGCGCCATGCTTCGTGCCCGTCGGCCAGGCTCAGCGCCACCACAAAATAGCCCTTCGGACCGATGCCGGTGACATACACCTGGGCTGCGTCGATGGCCGGAGTGCTGGTAGCGCCGGAATTACGGGCGTGCATGCGCAGCGGAGGAGACTCTAACTCGGTTTGCCACTTGCGCTGGCCGCTCTGTGCGTCATAAGCCAACACATAGAGCTTGCTTTTGTCGGCCTCGGCGCTGGTAACCACAAGCAACTTTCCCGAAATAACCGGGGAGGAATGCCCGATACCCGGCAGGTCCGCCTTCCAGCGATAGTCTTGCTCAGTCCATTTATCAGGCACTTCGACGGCCGGCGCATGTCCCTCGCCGTTGGGACCACGAAATCGGGGCCACTCGGCGGCATTGGCTGAATCGCAAAGTAGGAGGCAAACCACCGCCCACAAGAAAGTATTGAACCACAGAGACACAGAGACACGGAGAATGAGGAGGAGGTTGGCGCAGAATTTCCGAATGCTCTGCAATACTGAGGGATGTTTGGTGTTGATTGTCATTCTACTGGCGGCGCCTTCTCAGCGCTTCCTCTGTGTCTCTGTGCCTCTGTGGTTCAAAAAACCGCTACGTTCGAGCGATTCCGTATTCATCCAACTTCCGATAAAGCGTCGCCCGGCCGATGCCCAGCAGTTTGGCGGCATCCACCACATTCCCCCCCGTGCGGCGCAGTGCTTCACTGATATTGTGCCGTTCCATCTCTTCCAGATTAAGCGAGGCCACGGTATCGACGCCAGTGTCGCGGAGGCCCAGGTCGGCCGGTTCGATCTGGCCTCCCCCTGCCAGCACGACGGCGCTGTCGATCACATTGCGAAGCTGGCGCACGTTGCCCGGCCAGCGATAGGCCAACAGCTTCTGCCGCGCGGCGGCTGAAAGTTCCAAATGCGGCCGTCCATGCTGGCGGCGATAATGGGCCAGGAACGAATCAATCAACAGCCCAATATCTTCCCCCCGTTCCCTCAACGGCGGCACTTCGAGTTCGAAGACACTCAGCCGATAGTACAGGTCTTCGCGAAACCGCCGCTCGCGAACGTAGGTTTCCAGGTTCTGATTCGTGGCCGCGATGACGCGAACGTCCACGGTCACTTCGCGCGAGCTGCCGACCGGCAGAAACGGATGCCCCTCCAGGATCCGCAGCAACTTGGCCTGTCCTTCCAGCGGCAGTTCCCCCACTTCGTCGAGGAACAGCGTTCCCAGGTCCGCCTGCTGGAAGAAACCGATGTGGTCCCGGTCGGCGCTGGTGAAGGCGCCCGCCTTGTGGCCGAACAACTGGCTCTCGATCAGGTCGGCGGGGATTGCCGCGCAGTTGACCGAGAGCATCGGTTGATCGGCGCGAGGGCTATTGCGCTGGATCGCTCTGGCGACCAGTTCCTTGCCGGTGCCGCTTTCGCCTCGAATCAGCACGCATCCGGTGGCCCTCGCGAGCCGCTCGATCCGTCCCTTCAAATCGCGCATCGGCGGCGACTGGCCGATCATTTCATCGTAGCCGGGGCTTTGCGAAGCCAGTTGCTGGAAGTCTACCGCCAGATTCGTTTCACGACGGGCTCGCACCAGCGCCACGCCCAGGATGTTGGCCACCGAGAGTACGAAGTGAAAATCGTTCTGCGTGAAACGGTCGTGCTCGCGGTAAACGTGCAGAGCGCCGCAGGGCAATCGCTCGTGCAGCAGCGGTACGCAGATGGCGTCGGCGAAATGTTGCAAGCTGTCGCTGCTCTCGCCGACTTTTTGATTGTCCACCCAGACGGCCCGCCCTTGGCGGCAGACCAACTCGGTGAGATGCTCGCTCAGTTGAACCTGACCGGCCGCTTCCTCGGGCATGACCATTTTGGGGCGCAATTGGCCGGTTTCGTTCAGCCACAGAAAGCCCGCCACGGCGGCCCGGCAGCCGTCGCGCAGCAGGTCCAACGACGCGCGCACTACTTCGTCGGGGTCGTTGGTGCCCAGGAGCTTGATGGTTAACTGATACATCACCAGCAGTTCTTGGGCGACCTGTGAATTGCCCACGGCGGCAGCGGTGTAGTGATCTTCATCGGTCGCAACCAACTGATCGCGCAACAGCGTTTGCGTGATCCGCATTTCACTTTCAGGAGCCGGCGGAGAATCATCGCTGAGATGAAAAGTGAATTCCGTGGAACCGACGCGGACGCGTGAGCCGTCGATCAGAGCCGCATCGTCGATCCGCTGATCGTTGACGAACGTGCCGTTGCGGCTCTCGGCGTCCCGCACCCACCAGCGGTGATCGAGCAGCGAAAGCGTGGCATGAACCCGCGAGCAGAGGGGGTCCGTCAGCACCACGGCGCACTCCAGCCCGCGGCCGATTCGGTTTTCCTGGTCCGTCAGGAGACGAAAGGTCGTCCCCACGCGGCTCCCCTGGGTCATGGTCAGATAGGCATGCACGACTGATAATATAGCAGCGTAGGACGGGCTTCCCAGCCCGTCTCAGACACAAACCAGCCCTCCAGCCTCATGCTTGATCCTGCCCACAACCTGCCCGACGGCCTCCTCCTGGTAGGGCATGGCACCCGCGACCCTCAAGGACAGCGGGAGTTTCTGGCAACGGCCGCTCAGGTGCAGACCCTTTGTCCTTCACACCGCGTCGAACCGTGCTTTCTGGAATTGGCCTTGCCCACGATCGCGGAGGGAATTGCAACCACGTATGCCGCAGGCGTCCGTCAACTGACCGTCGTGCCGCTGCTGCTGTTTGCGGCAGGTCATGCCAAACGAGACATTCCTTCCGCCGTGAATGAGGCAGCGGCCCGCTACTCGGATCTGCGAATGCGGTACGTGAGCGAGGCACTCGATTGCCATTCGGCGCTGTTGTGGCTTTCGGAGTTGCGCTATCGGCAGGCTCTCTGCGGACGTGCGACCGTGCCTTCAGGAGAAACAGCCCTGGTGATGATCGGCCGGGGCAGCAGCGATGCGGAGGCCACCCAGAGCATGCACCGGTTTGCCGAGATGCGCTGCCAGCGCACTCCCGTTGGCCGGCTGGAGGTGGGGTTTATCGCTGCCCAGCGGCCCACGGTACGCGAAGCCCTCCAGGCGACCTTGGCATCGGGCTGCCGCAGAGTGGTGGTGCAACCTCACCTTTTGTTCCAAGGGGAACTGATGGATCAGGTGCGCCTGGCGGCAGCGGAATGGGTCCGCGGGGAGCAGGAAATCATCGTAACGTCCCATTTGGCCCCTGGATGGGCGTTGGCACGGGCCGTGGCCGATCGAGCCCGCAACCACCTTGCTTCACTACCGATAAGTGTGTTCGAGGCCAGTATTTGCAAAAAGCGATGATCCGTCCAAGTTGCTGCTGCGTAATGGATAAGTGTCGGCTGCTGCAAGCATGTGGTCCCGAAAGGGTCGATCTTGCCCATAGTAGCGATTCGGCATACCATCAGGGATTGATGCTGTAGCTGTGCGAACGTAGCTGAAGTCGTGAGACTTCCGAAGTACGGCTTTGGCCGAAAGTTCATTCCCCGAAGTCTCACGACTTCGGCTACGACGCTGTTGCTCCCTTCATCAGGAAACCCAATTATGACGATCGTGCGCCGCTCTCTTCGTCCCGCCGTCCGCCCGTTGGTTTTGACGCTGCTGGCGTCGCTGTCGCTGGCGCTCTCGGGTGTGCTGGTA
>JAIOPX010000215.1 GCA_021413705.1 Planctomycetota bacterium
GCCACCGCCAGCAGCTTTCCATCCGGCGAAACGGCCACCGACGTTATCACAGGCGCCGCCACATAGTGAGGCGGTCGCTCCGGCGTAAACGCCACCGCATCTGCTGCGGGACTATCGTCCTTGGCCCCTTCCAACACCCAGCGCCGCACCAAGGCAACTTGATCGGCCGAAAGCGGCGCACCCTCCTTGGGCATTTCCGCAGGCTCCTTTCCCACCGGAGTGATCTGGGAAACGAGCGTCCCCTGCTCAGGATGATTCGGCACCACCCCCGGATCTCCGGACTCTCCACCTTTCAGCAGCCCCGCGTGGCTGGTCATCACCAGTCCGCCTTTAGCCTGCGCCGGCTGATGGCAACCAAAGCACGACGATTGGAATATCGGCCGGATCTGCTTGTAGTAGCTCACCGGAGCCCCGGACTTGGATCCTTTATCCTGCTCTTTTCCTTCCTCTGCGAGCAGAGGAGCAGCGAGGATCAAGCTGATCCAGCACATCGCCAGAGGGCAAACTCGCATACTGGTGATCAATGTCCGCATCAGACCCGGTTCCTACTGATTTCGCGGCGAGCGTTTGCCCCCACCGATGAGTTCTATCCTATTTGCTTGTCCATCGCTTCGCAATGCAACAACCTCGCGCGAGTGCCGTCATCGTCGCATCAGCCCCCACACAATCATCACGAGCCCGACTCCCGCCACGATTGCCCCAGCGATAGAGTTCCAGAACAACATCAGCATGCCCACCAGCAACAACGAGGCTCCTGCAATTACCAGTCGATTTATGTGCCTTCTACGGCTAGGAAGCGGCGGGGGAACGGTCATCGGCGCTCCACACCCTGGGCACGAAAATGCGCGTCGCGAAATCTGGCGATGGCAGTCTGGGCACTCAACCAGTGTCGCCGCTTGGGCAGAATCTTCAGCAAGGCTGGCGGTGTCGGCGGTGCTTTCGACGGTGCTCTCGACCGTGGCCGCTCTGTCAATTCTTGGCATTGACATTGGCACTGCAGGCGGATTGCGTCGGCCCGCAAGCTTCGTGGTCGTCGTCATACCTGGCCCGGCGGGAGACGCCAAACGGCGCTCATGACCATTGCCTTGAGCATGCGTGCTTTCAGGCTTCACTTCCGAAGCGGATTCTAAAGCAGCGCCCTTGGTGGTTGTTACTTGCACTGCATTTGCAGGCTCAACCGCAGCCGTGGGAAGGGGAGGAGGAGCAATTGGCGTCTTCGACCTCCAGCGAAACAACGAACCGACGGCGCGGAGAATCCGCATGAAAAGTCGCCCAATGCCACGCCGGATCACAATCAGCAACTGGCATGTCGCCACCACGGCGACGATCATCCCCGTCCGTTGCAGCCCTTGAAATTCGTACAGAACCAACCCTGCCGCGAGATAGCCGCAGCCGGTTAGTGCCGAAACGAACCAATGATCGCTGTGCTCGTGGTGATTTTGCTGTGGAGTTGCCGACATTCCCGCACACCCGGCCCCGTCCCGGTGGCCAGCCTTACCCTGCTCAGGCATGATGCCAGAATCGCCACGACATTGTAACCATTCTGGGCGGCGGGGATACGGCACGCGAGCCATGAAATCGGCCGCGGGCTCCAGCCGACCGCTTAGCGGCCTGCTTTGGGATTGAGCTTGTCGTCGGGAATGCGCAGATCCTCCAGAACCCGGCCGCCGATGACGGTTTCTTCCACGATTCGCGGCACATCGGCTAGCGTTACGCCCCCATACCAGATGGCCTGGGGATAGATGACCACCGTGGGGCCAAGCTCACATTGGTCGAGACACCCGGCCGAGTTGGCCCGCACCAGGGGGCCAAGCCCGCGCCGCTTCAGTTCGGACTTCAGCGCGTCGCGCAGTTCTTCAGAGCCATCAGGATCGCAGCAGCCTCGCTTGTGGCCCGGCTTGCGTTGATTGCAACAGACGAACAGATGGCACTCGAACTTCGGCATGGTCGGGTCACTTCACTTTGAACGCGAGCTTCAGATCCTCGGCTTCGATCTCCGGCGGCAGTGTGCGGCCGGTGGCGAAGTTGAACAGCAAGGCGCGGAACACCATGTCGGCCGCACCGCTGACGGCGGCGGCCAGCACACCCAACAACACAGCCCCGGTAAAACAGGGCACCATCACCTTCATATCTTGAGAATACATGCCCAACGCAGCCAGCCCTCCGGCAATCAGGTAGACCGGCAGCAGGATGATGAAACCTAGCAGGCCAATCGAGGCGTTGCCCACCAAGGCCTTGCCCCACTGCGCCTTAAGAATCGACAGCGAACTCTTGAGCGCCGCAATCGGCCCCAAGCCGTCCACCACAATCGTCGGCACCACAAAGAAGGTCATCACGGTCCAGCCCGTGCCGAGCACCGCGGACACCAGCGCGCCGGCCCTCTCGTGAGTATTTTCGATCATTTTCAGCAGCACGCCAATGACGGCCGACAGGGCCGCCCAGGCGGCAATTTGCGGCAGGCGTTTTCCGGCGGCGGCCAGTGCCTCCGTCAGGTTCACCGGCTCTCCTTCGATCGCCCGCAGCGCGGCGGCCACCAGGGCCGAGTTGAAGAACACGATCACAAAGTAAGTGCAGAAATAAAACAGGAAAGTGATGATCCCGATCGTCACCTTCTGTTCGGTGGTCAGTCCTTCGTGGTTGTCCATTTGCTTGGCCCACTCTGCGAGCGATCCGGTCGCCCAGAGAGGAGCGAGAAAACTAGCGACAACCAACGCGGCGGCCATCGTGGCCATGATCGGCAGCCACAACAGCGACTTATTGCGCCACAGGATTCCATAGCTTGTCGTCGCGAATCGCCAGCTTCGAGAAATGGACTCGAACATGCCACCAACCTCCAGGGAATTGATGAAATTGACTAACCGAGAGGAATTCTAGGTCACATTTGGGTGTTAGTATAATCTGATTATTCGGCACGGACACTCGCCGGATCAAACGCCATCATGGCCGCCTGCTGCACTTCCGCCAAGGGGACATTCCTCGCGTCCGCAATCTGGCGACAGGCTTCATACTCCGGCGAAAACGTAGCGCCGATCCCTTCCCGCCAGGCGACCATTCCTTCGACAGTGCCAAACCTGGTTTGCACGCTGTGATGTTCCCTTCGCAACACGCGCCTTTGGGCTGTGGTCCAGCGAACGCCGAACGTCGGTGTTTGGCGGAATAGCGTTTCGCGCAGAGCATCGGCATCGGCCACGCGGCACAACACGGTCAGCAGCACGCCGGGACGCCCCTTTTTCATCTGGATGGGTGTCGTATAGGCATCGAGCGCGCCCAACCGAAGCAGTTCGCCGACACAATGGCCGATCTGCTGGCCCGTGGCGTCGTCGAGATTCGTCTCCAGCACGACAATCTCTTCGCTGCTTGCTCCGGCCGTGTCGGCCACGCCCAACAGCAGTCGCAACAGATTGGGCTGGTTCTCCAGTTCTCGCGTCCCGGCACCGCAGCCGATAGTTTCGATCCACATCGCCGGCAACCCGCCAAATCCGTCGGCCAGCGCCGCCAGGACCGCGGCCCCCGTCGGCGTCGTAAGCTCTGCCTCAACATCACACTGCGCCAGCGGCATGCCCCTCAGAAGTTCGGCAGTGGCCGGAGCCGGGATACTGCACCGACCGTGAGCAATCTCGATAAACCCACGCCCCGTCGGCACGGGTGAGGCCACGATCCGCTGGATTCCCAGCAAGTCGAGCCCGACCGCCGTCCCCACGATGTCGGCGATCGAATCGACCGCGCCGACTTCATGAAAATGCACTTTTCGGATCGTTGTGCCGTGGACTTTGGCTTCGGCCTCGCCCAACCGCGTGAACACCCGTTCCGCCAGTTCCTGCTGCCGCGGCGTAAGCTGGCTGGCACGGATCATGTCGACAATGTGATGCGGATGCCGATGGGCATGTTCCGGCTCATGCTCGACATCAATCTTGATTGCCCGAAATCCGCCCCGACGAACCTCGTTGGCCACCAGCCGGCAACTCGGCAGTCGAAGCGAGTCAATTGCCGCCTGGATTTCTTCTAATGGAGCGCCTGCATCCACCAGTGCCCCCAGGAGCATGTCACCCGCAATACCGCTCGCACAATCCAGATAGGCAATTTTCATGGAGCCGATTTTAGCGCACTTCGCCCAAAACAGCCAGCCACATGAACTGCACTATCTGTCGGTGCCTTGCGTTCTCCTACTTCGCCTCAATCTCCACTGCCAATCCGTCCGTCCACTGCTTGTGTTCGTCGGTGTAGTAAAGATAGGCCCGGCTGGCGGGACCAGTGTATTTGCCGGGTACCGCCGCGATCAGACTGACAGGCAATTCGACGCGCTCTTCACCCTTCAGCGACCGCCAATAGAGCACCACGTCCCGTCCGCGAACTTCATAGGCGGCAATCTTCTCCGCCTTGACCAGCTCCTTGAGTTGATCGTGACGCACTTCCAGGCCGCCGGGGATGCCGATGATCGCCACAGGATTGGGGACCGCTTCATTTGAAGTGTTGACCACCACTACCTTGGCTTCCGTCGCCGCTCCTTCGCCGAGCTTCTTGTCACGCAGCTTCACCTCCAGGTTCAGCTTGCAATCCTTGCTCGTATCGGGCTTGAGGCTGTGATAGCCGACCGCCACGGAGTAGGGCATCTGCGAGCCATTGGCCATGCGGAGCGAAACCTTGTGCTTGCCGGGCGTCATCTGGGCGCTAAACTCGGGCAGCTCAATCGCACCATGTGTTTTGACATCGAACGGCACCGGCTTGCCGACCTCTTTGCCGTCCACTACCAATTGCACGCTGCCGGGCGATTTTGGCACGGCCCGCGAAGCGTCGTAGGCCACGATCGCCTTCAAAGCCAAAATCGTCGATTGCGTCGAGCCAAACCGGCCACCCTTGCAGACTTCGGCCAGGTACTTGATCGACTTCTCGACATTCTCCGCATAGCGCGGGTTCTTGAGCCAAGCCAACACGGCCAGCGACGTGGCCTCGATCGTCAAAGCCTCGCCACCGCTGCCGACAATCGATGTCGTGGCGCCGGTCAGCGAGCCGTCGGCCTGCTGCTTGGCCGAGAGCTTGTCGAGCAGGTGGTTCGCCCCTTCGTCGTCCCCACCCATCGCCAGCACATTGGCAGCCAGGGCGATCGAATAGGTGTTCGTGTCGCGCTCGGCGGCTTCACGAACCCACTTGAGTTCCTTTTCCAGTCCTTGTTTGTTACCGGAGGAGAGCAGCGCCCAGGCAATGTAGCCGTTGGAGCACTCGGGTTCCGTGACCCAGGTGTGCAGCGCCCGGCGGCCGCGGTTGAATCCACCCTTGCCGTCCTTGGTGCCGAGGAGCCACTTGCGAGTGCGCGCCAGCATGACCGGATCGACCGATTGGACCTGCGCCATGTCGGTGAACTCCATCAGGCCATAGGCCGTGAGCGCCTCGTGCCCTGGATCTTCGCCGAACCATTCAAAGCCGCCGCTCTTGCACTCAAAGCCCAACAGCCGGTCATATCCATTGGCCAGCGCCTTGGCGCTCGCCTGAATCAGTGAAGGATCGACTCCCTCATGCGACATGAAGTATTGCTGCGCCATGACCAGCGGATAGTTGGTCGAGCTGGTCTGCTCAAAGCAGCCACACGGCTCAACGATCAACCGAGCCAAAGCGTCGTTCATGGTAGCCAGCGGAGTCGGATAGACTGCCACGCGGCATTTGAGGCTGCCGGCGACCAGGCTGTCTGGCACCGTGATTTCATGGTTAGCCTCGCCACTGGCCGCCAGCAGTCCGCCGCGACCCTCTTCGATCGGGAAGCCGCGCGATTCGACGCGCACAATGCGCGTTACCTTGTCGGCAAAAGAGCCAGCCTGAGCGGCAATCGTCAGCGCCGCGTCTCCGGAATGGGGCTGCACGGCAATTTCCAACATCCGCCGCACGCGAGCGTCGGCTGCCACATCGAACGGCGCGACCGCGCCGCTCATTCCGAGCGACTTGTGGCCGGTGACCAGGGCCGTGACACCACTCATATTCGTCCGCGTAGCGTTGACAAACCCGATCGGCAATTGGATCGTGTCGCCGGCGGTGACCGCCAGCGGAATCTTGGGCTCCAGATAAAACGGCTGGACCGATTCAATCTGCTGTGTGCCTTCGCCCAGTGCTCCTGCGGCATCAAACGCATCGGCCGCCACGCGGAAGCTGGTGACGGAATCGTTCAACCCGAACTCGACCGTGGCCGTTCCGGTCTTGGAGTCCGTTTTCACGCCGGCGTGCCAGAAGAGCGTTTCGGCAAAATCCACCCGCTCGCCGGGCTGGCGATTCGGGCGGACCTGATGGGCGTAGACGCGAACGGTCACGAAGTCGTTGCGCACCTGCATCTCCCGGTCCTTGGCTCGCAGAAACGCTCTGGCTCCCTTTTTCTGTTCTGCCTCTTCCAAGGCTTTGCCTAGTTGTTGGCGCTCCTTGGAAAGGGGCTCGCCGATGGCGTCGCCTGCGATGAGCTGAGCAGGGGGTGCGAGAGGTGCCGGTGCCAAAGCCTGACCGGCGGCTATGCCGGCAGGCTCCGCCTGAACCTGGTTTGCGACAATCGGTTGATCCGCGCCAGGCTGCTCCCCGCCGCGTGGTGCATCGTTGGGACGTACTGCTTCATTGACGGGTGCAGCGGCCGCTACAGGTGCCGCTGGCGGTGCGGCTGCGGCCGCTACCTGGGGGCCAGCCCCATCCATCATCGCCTCAGCCCGCATCGCCCGGGGCATGGCTTTCTGCATGAACATCCGACGCTCGTGCATCGGCACTATCCGCAACGCCACGGCTCGGCGACCCTGGTCGCCATGCTTGGCCATTAGTTCGTTCGGATGGACCAACGCGAAACGCCGCCAGCCCTGCGTGCCCAGGAGCAGATCGACCGCTTCGGCGGCTTTGTCGTTCTTGAGATCGAGATAGACTTCCGCATCGGCTAGTTCCTTGACTTCGTTTTCCAAGAACACCATGACCGGCAGCCGCGGCGCTTGCTCGCGCTTCTCGATCATTTCCAGGACACTGTCGTCGGTCACTGTCATCCCGACCACGGCGCTGACCGGCTTGCCGCTTTTGTCGGTAGTTTGGACCGTGAGCTTGGCCTTCTGGCCGGGCACATAGCGAGATGCGTCCGGAGTGATCTTTACGTTGACACCCCCTTCCGGCTTGCGGAAGATCAGGCGTTCGGCGAGTGGTTTGCCACTGGCATCCCAAACGGTGGCGACGAGTACACCGTCCGCTGTCGTGGGTATGTCGACAGAACCAGTATTCAGCGCCCAGTCTCCCCACCCCTTCAATTCTTTGAATTTCAAGCTGGCAATAACCTTCTCGCGTTTGCTAATTGTGATCTCTGCTGGGGAAAAGTTCCCTGTGGCAGCGCCCGACACACCAATCGGTTCGCCCGCTTCATACACCAACTTGTCCGAACGCAACACTATGCCCGTCGGCTTCACTTCCGGCAGCGGATAGCGTGTCTTGATCCCCGCCGGCTCCGTAATCGCCAGTTCATATTTCTCGCCCGCCTTCGGCGTCAACTCAAACCGTCCACGCCCTTCGTGCGCGCTCTTGAACTCGGCAACCTTGTTCCCCTTGGCATCCAGCACGTTCCCCGCCAAATCCGCCGGCTTCTTGGCCGGTGTGAAAGCCTCGAAATATACGCGGTTCGGCAACCCGGCCACCAGATCGCCCCCTTCCGGGTACATCGATAGATCGACCGTCTGCAACAGGATGGGAATCGTCTTGCTCGCCGTCTCCACAATGCCGCCGTCCTCGATCACCATCGCCAGCGTCCCCTCGCCACGGCGGATCTCGGCCGGCAACTTGAACCGGGCATTGCACTGCCCCTTGTCGTCCACGGTGGCCGGACCGCGAAACGCCTCCATGCCATCGACACGCGCGATGACGGTCACCTTCGCTCCCGCCGGCACGCCCCCTTCGGCACGCTTCACTTCCAGCGTGGCATCAACCTGATCGCTGGGGCCGTAACCGTCACGCAAGAACTTGATCTGGCTTTTGAGCCGTGGCGGACGATAGGCCCGAATGTCGAACTTCCGCTCGGCCGGCGGCTGGCCAACCCCAGGGTAGGTTACCTTCGCCTTATACTCGCCCCCCGCCATGCTGTCTGGAATTTTCCAGGAGAAACCCAGCACGCTCTCTTCGCTGGCCACCATGCCTGAAGCCACCGTGTCTCCCTTGGGGCCGCTCACTTCGACCAGGGCGCCCACCTTGTCTTTTTCCGCCAGAGGGGCATGGGTGGCATGATGCAGGATCACGCCGCGGATGTAGAGCGTCTCGCCCGGCTTGTAGATCGGCTTGTCGGTGCTGACATGCGTCAGAAACCTATCCGCCCCGCCAAGCGTCTCGGTGGTGGCCAGCGTGGTTTTCACATCGGCCGCTTTCTTGTCTGCGCCGGGAGGTGACTCGGCGGTGATCGGGGCGAGGCCAATGAGCAGCAGCAGTCCCAAGGGTGGAATTAGGGCAATGAGCTTCCGAGGAACATGCTGGGGCCGCATGGCTAAGTCTCCGTGAGTTGCGTAAAAGGCGAGAGGTGCGAACGGGCGAGCCAAAAGTCTGTTATACCACCGACCCGACTAAGACGCTCCCAAGGGGCAGAAAGTTCCCACCCGGGGACTGTCCCCTTGGGTTTCGGGCTCTCCTGAGTCTGGCGGTCGTCGCTCTGGTCACGTAATTGGCAATTGAAAACAGACTGGAATTGCCTATCGCGGACCACCCCTCAACACCCCGCCATCGTTGACGCCCGTTTTCTAACGTGTTACCTTGTAAGCCGTTTCGGGTTTTCGTAATCCGAGCGGGGCGTGGCGCAGTCTGGTTAGCGCGTCTGGTCGGGGACCAGAAGGTCGCAGGTTCAAATCCTGTCGCCCCGACACATAAGCCGTTGCAAGTCAAGCACTTGCAACGGCTTTGTTTTTGTTTATGCGTTGCCAATTCTGGCGGTGCTGTGCCGTTCCAACTTTTGAAAACTGCACGGCAGGATAGTGGCTGCTTCCGGCCGTTAGAATGCAAGGATGGAAGAGAACCCTCGAAAGGCCGTTGCTCGCGGCTGCGTGCAGATGCTCATTTGGATCGCCGGGTGTGCGGCTGTCCTATTCTTGGCTTTGTGCGCCCTCGACTGGTGGCTGGGTGATGCGAAGCTTTTCCTTATTTGGTCCAGGCTCACTGGCGGACGCGCGCACTGAGAACCCATGCCCCGCTTCCAGTTCCGCATCAGAACGGTCTTTATCCTGGTTACGGCCTGCGCTATCCTGTTCGCTCTGCTGGGGTCGTGGTGGGGATACAAGGCCGAGAAACAGCGCAAGGTGATGGAGGCTTTGAACAATAGGCCAGGGGTCCATGTCCACTATGCCAATGGCTGGCGCGCAATAGAAGCCTGGTTCGAGACCAGAGCTTCCGACGACGATATTAGAGCCTTGCAGGAACTGGACGGGCTCAAAGAGGTGACAGCCCTCTTTGATGATGAAGCCAGATTTCGCGGCGCGTTGCCAAATTGTAAGTTCGATGGCCACGGGTTGTTTGCAGCCCCATGACCCCGCTTCCGCTAGCCAGCAGAGCCTCGGGCTCCTCCCGATCGTTTGAGTGACACCGCGGCCCCCCACGCTGGCACATACATTGCCTTGGGTGATCTCACCTGCGCCAATTCGGAGCTATTATAGAAGTATGCAGGAAAATGTTGCCCGCTGCGGAGAATGTGAGTTCCAGAATGTCGCATCATGAGGCAGGAGAGTTGAAGATGACAGACCGCAATCCTACATCGCGCGAAGCTGGCGTCTGCACCCCCGCGTTTGCGTCGATCGTCTTGGCGTGCCTGGGTGGCATTGACCTCGTTCGCGGAGTCCTGCACACGTTTCTGGTCGAACATTCCGCGGTTAAAATCGCCGGCTTGGATCTGGCCCATTCTGGCCAGGATCAACTCCTGCTGCTGGGTTCGTTTGGCATATCCAATTTCCTCACCGGCGCACTTTTCATCGCCGTGGCCCTCAAAGCGAAACAACTGGTTCCGACGGTGTTGGCAATCATTCCCGCAGCCTATCTACTGGGCCTGATCGCGTTTCGGCTGAACCACATTACGCCGGAAGCTGCGTTTCCTGGGCGGACTTTCATGCTCGCCTACTCCAGCATCTGCGTGCTTACGTTCCTTGCAAGCGTGGTCTGCATGCGAAAAAATCTCAAGTCGCAGAAAATGTCGCTCTGCCCGAAGTGAGGCATCTCAACCACGCTTGTGCACTTGCGGCCTCCGATCAGCCCGGGGCACCAGTTCCCGGAAGCCGACACTCATTCGCGGCGGCAGGATAGTAGTTGCCGTGAAATCCAAAAGGGATGGGGTGGGGACATTCCGCGCGAGCTACTTCGACCAGACTCGTGGCATCGAGAACCAGCAGGAACGACCTGTTGCGTCGGGCATCGAGCACCACCGACACCAGCACTCCAGTGTCTTCATTCTGGGAATTCGGATCGGCTACAAATACGGGCTCGCCAGGGTAGGCATCCTCTTCCCACCACTTGAGCGTTTGGCCATTTTCAACATTGACCTTGACGATGCTGTCGATGAAATTGCCGGGGCGGTGCGTCCCCGCGCCCCAAACTGTCCGATAGCATCGGCCGGCGGTTCGCCCGTAGTCAATGCGCGGCAATTCCATCCGCGTGTCGGAGAGTACCTCCCTGCGGACGTGCGAGGAGGCTCCCAGTGGGATGCGATAGCGCATCGGCCGACCTCCAGGATCAATCGGCTCGCCGGCCCGCAAGCGAGCCAGGTACAACTGGTCGATGATGCCGGCATCGTGATGGGCGACGAAGTCCACGATCAGTTCGTCCCCTTTCTCATATGCGTTGACATGATGAAAGGCAAAGACCGACTCGGCCTCGACGGTTTTCACGCGGCGGCCCCCCTCCTTTTCGAAGACATGAAACCGCAAGCCTCGCTCAGGTCGCCAGCGGTAGTTGCGAATGAAAGGCTGGCACCGAAAGATGAAGGAAAGCGGATGGACCACCAAGGGAAACTCCACCAGCACCAGATATCGACTACTCATGCCGAAGCTGTGCATGTAAGCCGGCCGATCGATCTTGAGTTCGGCGACTACTTTTTGGGCACCGCTCGTGTTGTCGATCGAGAACAACCGGTAACGACTCTTCATTCCGAAGTCGAGCAGATAGCTGTACAAGCAATCGCGATCACGGTCGTAGTGGGGATGGGCTATCGTAACGACACCCTTGACGTCCGGGAGGATTGGGGCGTGACCCAGTGTCTCGAGCGTATCGGGATCAAAGCGGACGGGCATTCGCGTCTCAGTCAGCGCCACGGCCTGCCTGGCGAAATAGCTGACGTTGACGTTGCTATTATCAGTCCACCGGGTTGTGAACTTCGAGAGCACGCGCTGAAACAGGGTTCCACAGGGATCCGTGGCGAATCCGCGCATCGTGAAGCCACCCGTTTTCGTTGCCTCTTGGAATGCGTCGGAATGGAGGAAGCGATTGGCGTAGGAGACGTACCCCTGGGCGAAGCTGAATTTGTGAAGCATCGCCAGTCCGTCGAACCAATGGTTGACGGTTTGCCGGCCAAGGTCATATTTGCACGGGGCGACTCGCAGTAGCGTCCCAGTGAGCCAGGGGGGGAATTTCCCCTGAACCGGCAGCTGCGGGACCGAAACTTCATGGTCGAGACTCTTGAAACCGAGGGCAAAGGAGTTGCCGCTGGTTGGATCTGTGGCCTGGCGCAGCTCTGATTTTGAAGTTTGCATGAGGCCATCTTATCGGAAGGGAGATCCTTGCATGACGTATAGGCTACGAGGAATGCGATAGTGGTCGTTTTTGATCCAGCCTGATTGGGATTCGTTCACAATCCATCCAAAGCGCTTCATGTAAACTCGAATTGGCACACTGGCATACGCTTTGCATTTCCCAATTTACCAGAAATCTGCAATTTCAAAAATTGCAAAAGCGTTGGCAAAGGTTTTACCCACTTCAGAGATTTGCACAAAGGAGAAATGACCATGCGACCTTATTTTGCAAGCGGATTGGTTCTGTGCATTTTGGGAATTCTGGCACTTTCCATTCGCAGCTTCACCTACTTCACTACCGACCAGGTGGTTGGACCGCTGGGGTTTATCGCGTGGGACGTGTCGAGACCCCACACCATATTCATCAACCCCATCGCGGGAGCCTTGGCCCTGGCCGTTGGGGTGGCCTTGCTCTTCATGGATCGGCGTAGAAGCACCTTATGATGCTTGGCCGGCTTGTAATCAGGCAGCGCTCATCTGGGCAATTCGCGCACGCCGCAAAATGAATGGCCATAGGATAGGGCTCCCATAACTCTGTGAATACGGGCACGGTCGGTTAGATTGCAACCGAACTCGTGCCCGTTTTCTTTCTGTGAAGCGAGACCATCACTTCTCCATTTTCATGATGGAAGTTTTGACCGGTTATGGGCACCGGAATATCGCAAGCATTTTCTGGCTTGATAAGCGGCATGAGCGATTAATTCGGCACAACTCTTGCTTAACAGGGAATGAATTGAGCAGAAGTCCCGCACACCTACGCTCCTGACGCGAGGTGAGTGATGTTCGTCGCATGTTTTGCTTATCAAGGCGATCAACTATGAGGAAGCTATGAAGACGCTCATCATCGCTACGTTGTTTTTTGTCGTCGCCATGCCGGCCTTGGCCGCTGAGGACGCACTTCACGAAGTCAATGCTGCCCGCGCGGCGCGCGGCCTCAAGCCGTTCGTGCGCGACGATGGGCTCTCGCAGGCCGCCGCTGCTTGTGCCGACTATCGGGCCGACAAGTTGATCTCAGGGCATGTCAATGATTTTACGTTTGTGCCTGCCGGCACCCAAGCTACGGCAGCCGGATGTGCAGCTTGGGAGCCCTCCATGGGGTGGGGTGCCTGTTGTACGTACGAGAACTATCAACATGCAGGTGAGGCCTGGACCAAGGGACGCGACGGACGGAGGTATATGCACCTGTTCGTTCGTGGCAACCACTGAGACTGGGAATGCATTGACGACAGCAGGAGCAACCGAAGAACACCATCCTAGCGGTCGGGTGTTCCTCTGCAGTTCCCCACTGTTTGGAAAGGAATCTCTGGATCCAAGGGAGGTGAACTATTTGCTCGCAGCAACGGTCCGGCGAATCGAGGCGACAAATCGTTCGAGCGCTGCCGGACACTGAAGGAAGTACAACGAGGGCTCGATGAGTTCGAGTTCCGATAAAAAAAGGGCGCCACTTTCATCATCAACGATATCCACGCGAGCATACAGCACCGCTTCGCCGAACGTGGCCAGCACGCGTTCTGCAAATGCCACTTCGGCGGCGGTCGCGGCCACCGCGGCGGATACTTGCTCGACACCTCCGGCAAATCGCGGCGACTTGACGACCGCGTGCGTCACTTGCCCATCAATCCACACCAACGCCCGCTCGCCGCTCGTTTCGACTGAGGGCATATATCGCTGCACCATCGTATCGACATCACGCACCAGCGATGTGAGAAATCCCTGGCCAGCTTCTGCGTCGTCGATCTGAAATCGCCGCGTGCGAAACGAGGCGGCCGAAATGGTCGGCTTGATCACGACATCCCGCCAACCTCGCGTTTGCATTGATTCCACCAGGTCGGCGTCCCGTCCTCGCTCAAACCATGCGGTGGGGATGCAGGGCACGCCAGCGTCCGCCAGTTCCCGTAGATACCGCTTGTGAAGATTCCAGCGCACGACCGCCGCCGAATTGAGGAGCGTTGTGACCGCGTCGGCGCTCGCAATCCAATCCAGAAACTCAGTGTGCCGCGAGTAATAGTTCCAGCACGATCGCAGCACGCACACGTCGAACATTCCCGGATTGGCGCAGGCGTCGTCCCAAGCCAGGAGGTCTGCGTGCAAACCAGCCTGCCGCAGCGCATCGAGCAACAGCTCCTGATCGGGATCAAGCTCGGGCAACGCCATACACGTAACGATTCCGACACGATCCATTGACAGAGCCCTGTGTTTCGTCAGCCCAGGATGTGGAATTTATCGCAACCAGCAGGAGGCACTCACGTTCGAAGTCCGGTCACGGCTGAGGCCGGGATTATTTTACTTGTTTCTTATCGTATGGCTTGGAGCGATTCACAAAAACGCCGGAGTTTAATCGGCTCGCCAGTTCCCTCGGAAAACTCGCGTCCGATCGACCAACCTCATTTTCGCCCAGGCGGGATTCCAAGGAAGCGGGTGGATGCTTGCGACTCAGCAGCCGACCATGCTCCAGCCGCTTGGGCATAACCCCAACCCTTCCATTCCCACGATTGTCTGGTGTAATACTATATATCCTAGGGAAGGGTGATGGTGATCGGTCGAATTACTTCGGAGTCAATCAACGATGAACCAGCAAGAAGGTGGTACAAGAATCACGTTGCGCATTCCAGGGTGTTGGTCTCACCCTCGCGAGCTTTTGGAACGTATGCCGGCGGAGTTTGTGCTTCGCCCGGAAGTTTTGGTTGCGCCGGACGGGACGGAGTTTGAATTCACACCCGTCCCGCCGGATCAGCAGTTTCCAGGCGTGTTTCAATCGGCCTGTTGTCGGCCGCTGGAGGAGGAACAGCGAACCGCGATAGCGGGATATACGGTGAACATCTGCCTCAGCGGGCCGGGAGGTTCGCTGGCTACCGCGTTGGCCATGATGCAGGCGGGCGCCGCCGTATTGCGGGCGGGCGGGATAGGAGTATTCATCGACAACAGCGCGCGGGCGCACGGGGGAGAAGATTGGCTCGCGATGACCGAAGATGGGGGTTCGGACGCGATCAGTTTTGCATTTGTCTCGGTCATTCGCGGCCGTGGGCACATGTATACGATGGGGATGCAGGTGTTGGGTTTTCCGAACCTGCTGATGCGTCCGTTGCCAGGCGAGGAACCGGGGGAATCGCTCGTGGAGTTGATCCGCTACATCTCCGCTGGCGGTCCGGCGGTTGACGTCGGCCATGTGCTGGCGGATGAAGTGGCGCCCCGATACCAGGTGGTGGCTCGGGAGAACGATGAATTTCCGCCCGAGAGCGCGATGCACAATCCGCATGGACGACTAAAAATCGTCAGCATCAAGGAGATATCCGAGGGGAATTGAGATGGAGATCAATCTGGACTGATGAAATGAGACCCGACCTTTATTTCCAGTTTTTCTTCCGACGCTCATTTTATAAGAATGTCTGCTCCACGGGGATGTTCAGTGCTGGCGAGCGATGACAAACTCGGTCATGGATTCCAGAACTTCGCGGGCGGCGCTCTCCGGCAGCTTGGCCAACTCTTTGCGGGCTCGTTCGGCGAAGCGGGAGGCTCGCGTTCGGGCGTACTCCAGGGCGTCGTAGCGCTGTAGCAAAGGAAACAATGCTTCGCGGCGTTCGGGGGCGGGCAGGTGTACGATCTCTTCGACCTGACGGCATTCTGCCGCATCGGCCACATCCAATAGACGAATCAGCGGCAGAGTCAGCTTTAGCTTTTCCAGATCGCTGCCGAGCGATTTGCCTGTCTGGTCTTCGTCACCCAGCAGATCCAGCAGGTCATCCACAATCTGGAAAGCGATTCCCAACCGGCGGCCAAAGCGACGTAGCGATTGCTGACGCTTTTCGTCTGCTCCGGCATACGATGCACCCAGCAGACAACTGCAGGCGCACAATTCGGCCGTCTTGCCGTCGATGATCCGCAGATACTGCATCTCGGAGAGTTGGAAATTCCCCCGACTGGCGATTTGGAGCAGCTCACCTTGGCAGACAATGTTCGTCGAACGGCCGATGTGCTGGCAGGCTAGCGTGCTGCCGACGGTGCTAGCCAGGTAGAAGGCGTGAGAGAATAAATAGTCGCCAAGCAACACGCTGGCTTCGTTGTCGAAGCGGGCATTGACGGTCTGCACATGGCGTCGCAGCGAGGCTTCATCCAACACGTCATCGTGAACGAGCGTGGCCGTGTGGATCATTTCCACCACGGCGGCTAGCAGCACATGTTCGTCGTTGAGCTGGCCGCAGGCCTGGCCGGCCAGGAGCAAAAGCGCCGGCCGCATCCGCTTGCCCCCCAGGCGGATGCCATGTTGCACCAGAGCATCGACAAACGGAAAGCGGCTTCGCAGTTCGCGCCGCAAAATCTCTTCCACCGCCGCCAGTTCGTCGGCGATGGGGGCGTAGAGGTGGCGGAACTGGACGCGGCCCTGGCCGTTCCCTTCAACGCCGTTTCCCTGGACTCGACGTGCGCTCGTCCGTGTGCCTTGCTGTCCTACCGTCATGACGTTTTTCTCGTCCGGTTACGGCACACGGAGTGTGCCTACTACTTAGTGCGCCGAAACGTGCCGCTCCGGCCACCTGTCTTTTCTTCCAAACAAATCTGTTCGATGGTCATGCCCCGATCGACTGACTTGCACATGTCGTATATCGTCAGGGCCGCGATGCTCACGGCGGTCAGTGCTTCCATTTCCACACCCGTGCGGCCGGTGATGGCTACGTCGGCTGTCAGCTCAACGACGTCAGGCTGGGGAAATGCGAAGTCCAGCGACACGCTCTCCAGGGACAGCGGATGGCACAGCGGTATCAGGGCCGGGGTCTGCTTGGCCGCCATGATGCCGGCCAGGCGGGCCACCTCAAGCACGTCTCCCTTGGCCAGTTTGCGGTCTCGAATTAATGCCTGGGTGGATGGCTCCATGCGGACCCTGGCTCCGGCTTTGGCCGTGCGGCGCGATTCCGGCTTGCTCCCGACATCCACCATGCGGCTAGCCCCCTGCTCGTCAAAATGGCTCAGATTGGTCATGGCGGGGTAGTCGGGGAGCGCTGCAAGTGAGGAATCTCCCATTGTACGGCAGCCCCTGCCCTTATGGCAGGGACGCCAAACGCGGGTGGTTAAGTCCCTAACCGCAGAATCAGGCGGGGCGCAACGGCTGGATCTTGCCTAGAAAGGCGGTCCCACTTTTTTGCCCGGAATGAGGCCAGACCTTGGAATGGGGCCAGACCTATTGAGCGTCAATCCCGCTTGGTCGGCTTGTCTTCCCCTTCGTCGGTCCACTGTCGGCCGATGGTGTCCATCGACTTCGGCAGTGAGACGCTGGGCACGTCCATTCCGAACGCCTTGGCGCGGTCCGCACGGATTTTGGCCGTTGAGACGCCGAACTGCTTGTCGCGGGCGGCGACGACTTTGGGGTCCGCCTGGCTGTCGGCCATCAGCGACCAGATTAACAGTGGTTCGCCGAGGGGAACTTTGGTAGTCGGATCGGGCCAGGTGTGCCAGGTCTTGCCCCAGGTGGTCAAGAGAGCCTTCATGAACTTCATTTCGTCGTCGGCCGCCATCTCCGGGGCAATCAATCCGCCGCCGAGCACTTCATAGGTGTGTGGGTGCCAGTATTTCTTCTCTTCGTCCGCCAGGTCACGGTAGAGGCGGTCGCTGATGATGTACTCGACCCCCAGCAGTTTCGCCTGCTTGTCGCACGAATCGAACAGCAGACACTGATGCACCTCATCGCTCACCTGCCCACAATAGTGCTGAGTAACGATCTGAAACTTTGGGTTCGACTTGGCCATATGGATGCCACAGAAGTGGGCGTGCAGATTGCTTACCGGCGTCGGGCCCTGGAGGGAACCGTGCGGATGGGCGCCGTGGTCATCGGCTCGCAGCGCGTGCGATCCGACTAGTCCAGCCCCCAGCGCCCCCAAAATGCCAAATACTTCGCGACGATCCATGATGACTCCTTGAGAAACGTGTGATAATCCGTGATGCCTTGCACTCTACTATTTGACACTTTCCCTTCGTTCGCGCTCCTTGGTGATGAGGTGGACGTACTCCGCTTCGAGTTCCTTCATTCGCCGCTCCGATTCCGGCAGGACGTATTCGACGCAGAACTCCACATACTTCCGCTGTTCCTCTTGCGTCTCGTTCGCCAAATTACGGACTTTCAGGCACTCGGGACACAAGGGCCAGGGAGTGCCGCCGAGCCTTGTAATCTCCGCGATACGATCCTGGACGATCTTGTAGTCCACGCTGCCGTCGGGTTTGACGTAATAGAGCGGGTCGTAGCAGATGAACTGCACCGGCTCGCCCCCGGGTTTGCGGCCCGGGCAATCCGGGTTGCGACAGATCCAAGTTCGGAACGCCAGCTCGCCGGTCTGGGGGTCAATCACGACGTCGGCGTTCCCCTCCGCCACGACTTGGCGGTGCGTTTTCTGAGTCAGGTAGAGCTTGGGGAGGTTCGCCTGTTCCGCGGTGATTTGCGACGCGGTGCGGAGAGCGGGCTTCGCTTGCCGGTCAGTCTCCAGATTCGCGGATGAGTCGCGGTGACAGCCCGTTTGCGAGAGCGAGAGGAGCAGAGCCGCAAGCAACATTCTGCGGTTCAGCGGTGGGGTGGACATATCGATCATCAGTGCCTGCTGTAGGTCCAGTCTGTCTGACTAGGTCTGCGGCGGTCGTAAATAGGTTGGCGGAATCACCGCGGGGCTGCCCCCCGGCACGGTCCATTTGATGTCCACGGTATTGTCGGTGGGAGGATCCGCCTCATGCTCGATCCGGATGTTGTGCCACCCAACCGCCAGGTTGATCGCTCCACTGGTATTGTTCATGTGAAAATCCCAGTAGGGTCCGGTCGCGGTGCTGCGGTTGTGGACTTGCACGCCATCGATCCAGATTCTCATTTTCGAATTGTGATCGACGTATAAGCGATAGCCGCCGGCGGTGGGGGCGTAGATCTCGCCCGTCCAAAGCGACGTGAACTTGCGGTAGGGTTTGTCGTTCCAAAAGGGATGCAGAGGATTGAGTGCCGCCTTCACATCTCCCAACCCCACGTTGATCCCGATGGGCCAGCCCAGGCTCGAATCGACGCGCGCGACGGCCGCCGCTCCCGTGAAGCCGGGGTTGATGGTGTGGTCCGCCCCTTTGCGGTACTCGGCGTACAAACCGTTGGCAGCGGGAGGATAGGCGCCCCCGCCGGTCGTGGTGCCTCCCGTCGTACTCCCGCCGCACGGAGGATTCGACCAATTCGGTGAAATCGGCTTGCTCGACCACTTCGTCTCGTAGGTCAAGCTGGACACGGTATTGGTCATGTCAGGCATGGTTTCCGACCAGACCTCTGCGCTGCTTGAATCGAGAATGGCCACCTTCGCACCGTTGAGCCGTTCGGGGGCAAAATCCGAACACCAAATCACGATATAGCTGATCTGCGTGTTGGTCCCGAGATCGACCATCCACCAGGCGCCGGCCGTGGATTTCGTGCCAGACTGAGATAAGCCCGACATGAGTTCGTTCGTATTTCCATCCACGGCTTTCGAGGCCGCATACGTGGAATCATTGTTGTAGGTGTTGATCTGCGTCGCGGCTTCGCCGACCGCCACATTAACGCCGTTGCTGTCGATGACCACAACTTCGGTCATGAACAAAAGATTCGTTCCCGGCAGCGTGACTTTGACGTAGCGCCCCGTCGTGCAGAGAGAAGTTCCGCCGGTGGTTGTGCCTCCCGCGGTGGATCCCGTACTCGTGCCGCTTGTCGTCGTGCCTGCAGCGGTCGTTCCGCCCGGGGTGGTCGATGTGCTGCCGGTTGTTGTTCCCGTAGATGTGCCGCTCGGGGGCGCGCCGCTGGTAGTCGCGCCGCCTGTGGTTGTCGCGGGCTCAGTCGGCAGCGGGTTGCTGGAAGTGACACAGTCCACAAGGTTGATGTTCGAGTCCGCCACGGGTCGCCAATAGCGCGCATACGCCTCGCAGAGTCTCGGATCGATCTGGCTTGGCTCATAGGCGTCGACGTGGCCGTCGTAGAACGTCGCGTTTTCCCGGCCGAAGTGCCGTGGTGCTTGCTGCGCTGGCCAATTCGCGCCGAGCTGCGCCACCGTCTTGCCGACCACGCTGATCTCGACCTGTTTGTAGTCCAGCAGCACAATCCGACCAGTGTCCTGGGCCAGGAAGCGCCAGGCATAGTCGTTCAGAGCAAAGCTAGCCTCCGCAGAGCGGGCCGGATCGTCGGGGCAGAAGAGAACGTCGGCGCCAAGTATGAGATAGGGACTGATCCGCTGCGTCCATTGCGCGCCACGCACGGGTGTACGGCTCGCGGCCCGCGACCAGGCGGAAAAAATCTGCCGCTGATTGCTCGCACACTGCCGCTGTCGGGCATTGCCCCGCGCCATGCCCAACGTCGGCAGCAACAGGGCAATAAGGATCACGATGACTGCGATCACAACAAGCAGTTCAACGAGCGTGAACGCGAAGCGATGATCGCTGCTCTCGGATGGATGCTTGACGGAAGGGTCCATTGCCGCATTCCCGGTGTACAACCAAACGTCGAGAAAATGACTCTGAAGCGCGACGTGAGGGCGCGATTTCCGACGGATCAATAAAGCGGTATATTTCGATTGTAATTCAATTTTTTGGCTGAAGTAGGGGGGGGCGCTCAATCACGCAGGAGCGTGAACCAGGGTAGGGGCGGCGCAATGAAAAAAGCCGTCTTAGCCTCCGGCGATCGTCGGGGGCTAAGACGGCTGGGATTTCATTTCAGGCTAAAAAATATCCGTCGCGGGGGTCTGCCGCGACGGGTTGGCCGGAATCGGCGAAAAAATATCCTTACCTGTGATGCCTCCGGGCGGCAGCACGCACAGGGGTTGTGACGCTCTTAGACCAATTCCTTCTTCGAGCCGATGAGCGTCCGCAGGCGCTCGGCCAAGAGAGCCGCGTCGAACGGCTTCTTGAACGTCTCGTTGATGCTGGAACGGTCGAAGCTGATCGAAGTGCCGTCGTCCGGCAGCAAGGCAATCAGAATCGTCTCGGCAAACTCGGTGTTGCGACGCAGATTTTGGCAAATCTGCAGCGATTCCACCTGGCCGATGGAAAAATCCACGATGATGCAGTCCGGATGAAAACTTTCGGACTGAATACCAGCCTCAAATCCGCTGGCGGCGGCTGCCACCTTGAACGACCGCTCCAGCGGCAATTCGCGTTTGAGGTTTTCGATCAGCACCTGGTCTTGTGCCACAATCAGCACCTTCGCCATGGCCTGGTCTTCCAGGTCGCCCAACGGCATACCGTGCTCTTTGAGGAACTTGATCAAGTATTCGCGGGGAATACGTCGGTCCTGTGAGCCAGGGATACGGTATCCCTTAAGCCGACCGGAATCGAACCACTTGCTGACCGTCCGCGGGGCCACTTTACAGATCTTTGCGACC
>JAIOPX010000080.1 GCA_021413705.1 Planctomycetota bacterium
GGCCTGGGTAGCTTTGTGGAGAAGCCCACCCCGCTGGATGAGTTCGGCCGCCGGCGGATCCGCATTCGCCTGGCCGACGGCACCGCCGATATTGTGCAAGGCGTGACGCTCATTACGCCGCGCTACTACCAATTGAAAACGCTCAGCGTCGGCCGTCGCCTGCTGCTGGACCAGCGCTATGCCACCAGCAATCTCTCGGGGGCCGAACTGTTGGCCGTCCTGCGCTACGCCACCAAAGACAAGAAGCCCGAGGTTCGCCGCAATGTGGTGAAGTTGCTGTTGCAGGCCGATCGCTATGCCGAGGCCAAGGACGAATTGGAGACGTTGGCCAAAACCTACCCCCAGATGGAAGGCATCGCGGACATGTTGCGCGATCTGCCGCAACTGCGGGCCCGCACGGTGCTGGTCGAGCTGCGCCGTCGCCAGGAAGCGGGCCAGCCCGCCCTGGTCCGCCGTGCGCTGGAAAAATTCCCCACCACCGGCGTGGATGGGCAGATTCTGTTTCAGGTCCGCGAGATGATCAAGCAGGATCTGGAAACTCAGAAGGATATGGATGCCCTGAAAACCGACATGAAGCAACGGGTCTCGAAAATAGAAGATCAGTATCGACGGCAGCAACTTGGCGGCATCGTCGAGGAGATTTGCAGCGAGATGACTCTGATCAACATGCCGCGGCTTTCGGCCTATCGGCGTTTGGCCAGCGACACGGCCCTTAGTGATACCGATAAGGTGGCGCTGGCCGTCAGCGGTTGGTTGCTGGGGGCCGACGAAGCTATGCCCATGTATCCCCGGGCTCAATCGCTGATCACCGTCCGCAACTACATCCGGGAGTTTCTTGGTGAGCCGCTCAAGGCGAATCGCGATGCTTTGCTGGCCCAGATTCGTTCGCAGGAAGGGGGAAGCGCTCCGTTGGTGGCTCGCCTGCTGGCCGCCATGAAGCCGGTGGGAACCTTGCCGGAAACGGTGAACAACGTGCCGGGTTTCTATCAACTCTCCGTGCCGGGGCGCGACAAAGCACCCGACGTCTCTTACCACGTCCAATTGCCGCCGGAATACGATCCCTATCGCCGCTACCCTGTGGTGGTGTCGCTGCATGGTCAATCGACAACGCCCGCGCAGCAAGTCGATTGGTGGGCGGGCACCGCCAGCGAAAATGGTCATCGCGGTGGGCA
Organism: Planctomycetota bacterium; assembly: GCA_021413705.1. Classification (GTDB taxonomy): domain Bacteria; phylum Planctomycetota; class Planctomycetia; order Pirellulales; family UBA7805; genus JAIOPX01. The sequence goes on from JAIOPX010000080.1 coordinate 1,173, forward strand.
AGCCACGCGACAGGGATATATTGTCATTGCTCCGCAGTGGGGAGCGGTTGGTCAGCGGCAATACGAATACACCTTCCGCGAGCACATGGCCGTGCTCGATACGCTGCGCGACGCCTGCCGGCGGTTTGCGATCGACACCGATCGCGTCTACCTGACGGGCCACGCCATGGGTGGGGACGCTGCCTGGGACATCGCCTTGGGCCATCCCGATCTGTGGGCCGGCGTGATCCCCATCGTGGCCACGGCCGACACGCAGCGCTACAACTACTGCAAAATCTATTGGCCCAATGCTCAATCGGTCCCTTTCTACTTTGTCGGCGGCGAATATGACGGCGCCAAGCGAGCCAAGAACGGGGCGATCTTGGATCGCTATCTCCGCTCGCTGAAATACGATGCGATGGTAGTCGAGTACCTGGGCCGCGGGCACGAGAACTTTTCCGATGAAGTGGTGCGGATCTTCGATTGGATGGGTCGCCACCAGCGCAACTTTTTCCCCAAAGACATCGACAACGTCACCTTGCGCTCCTACGACAATTTCTTCTGGTGGATTGAGATCAACCGGTTTCAACCCGGCGTAACCGTCGATCCCCAGGAGTGGCCAGGGCGTGGCCCGCGAACGCTGAAAATCACCGGCAAAATTGGCGTCACCGACCAGTTCATCATGGTGCGGGCCGCCACCGGCAAAGGCGCCACGACCATCTGGCTTTCTCCCGAGTTGGTCGACTTCAACAAGCGAATCCGCGTGGCGCTGACGGGCCGACCCGAAGTCAACACGGTCCGTCCCGACGTAGGCGTGATCCTCGATGACGCCCGGACCCGCGGCGACCGCCAGCACCCCTTCTGGGCCAGGGTGGATTTTCCGTAGCTGCGCGTCGTGCCACTGCTTGCAGGACGCCAGATTCTGTTCTGAGAAAGTCCCCGCTCCGATGCGTCCGCCAAGCAGTGCCGGATGAGGCTGGAGGTAGTAGACTGCAGGTTGCCGTTCTCGAAGCTAAAGTCCTAAGACTTCAGTGCTTTGAATGCCGCCTGAACCGCTCTGTTTAAAAGCCGCGATGGGGCCGTATCGGTGGGTTCATATGCGGTGTGTGCGTCTTTCAAGCAGCGGCACAATACTGAGTTACACGTTGTTGTGGCAGATTCTTGTTCCTGATTCTCCACGACGCGTTGGCTCGTAGATCCAGCCCACGCCCGGCAGGCGAGGGCTGCTGTAAAAACGACGCCGCCCGGGTGCGAACTGGTCGCTCCCGGGCGCGTCGAATCTGGTGCGGACTGAGCAAGTCAACCCCGGGGGCCGTGAGGCAGCGGGGAGCCGAACGTCACGCACTCTTTTGTTGCGGTTGGGGTGCCCCGGCCGGCGGGAAGAGCCGCACTCGGCCAGTCACCACGTTTTCGTCAATCACATACCGCTGCCCTGGCGGTTGATCGGGCAACTCATACATGATGTCGAGCATCACTTCTTCAATGATCGATCGCAGGCCACGGGCGCCCGTGTCTTTGGCCTGGGCCTTCCGTGCGATGGCGGCCAGGGCGTCTTCAGTGAAGTGCAGTTCTGCATTCTCCATCGAGAACAGCTTTTGATATTGCTTGACCAGAGCGTTTTTCGGCTCGGTCAACACGCGGACCAGCGAATCGGTGGCCAGCGGCGTTAGAGCCGAAACCACCGGCAACCGCCCGATCAACTCGGGGATCAAGCCGAACTCCAGCACGTCGTCGCTGTTGACCTGCGGCAGCAGTCGCGCCAAATCGCCTTCCGGTTCCACGCTCGCTTGCTGGCCGAAGCCGATCGTTCGCTTACCCAGCCGCTTGCCGATGATTTTGTCGATGCCGACAAACGTACCGCCGCAGATAAACAGGATGTTCGTTGTGTCCATCTGAATATACTGCTGTTCGGGATGCTTGCGTCCCCCTTGCGGCGGAACATTGGCCGTTGTCCCTTCCAGCATCTTCAAGAGCGCCAGCTGCACCCCTTCGCCCGAGACATCGCGCGTGATCGACACGTTCTGGCTCGTCTTGCCAATTTTGTCGATCTCGTCGATATAGAGCACGCCGCGCTGGGCCGATTCCAGATCGAAGTCGGCCGCATGCAGCAGCTTCAGCAACAGGTTCTCCACGTCTTCGCCCACGTAACCCGCTTCCGTCAATGTTGTGGCGTCACCGATGGCGAACGGCACGTTGAGAATCCGGGCCAACGTACGGGCCAGCAACGTCTTGCCGGAGCCGGTTGGGCCCAACAGCAGGATGTTCGACTTCTCGATCTCAACATCGGACGTCTCATCGTCAGCCATCAACCGTTTGAAGTGGTTGTTGACCGCCACGGCCAACACCCGCTTCGCTTGCTCCTGGCCGATGACGTATTCATCGAGCCGGGCGACGATCTCGCGTGGCGAGAGCACTTTGGTGAACAGTTGTTTGGTGGAGCCGCGTCGTCGCCGTTCCTGTTCCAGGATCGACTGGCACAGTTCGATACAGTCGCCGCAGATGTAAACGTCGCCGGGGCCTTCCACGAGGGGGCCGACGTCGCGATAGCTCTTGCGACAGAACGAACAGAAGGCGTTCTTCTTGGTGGTACCGCCGCCGCGCCGGGCGCCGGGGCCCGGAGTATCCCTGCCAGTGGGCATACTAATTTGTCCTTTCGATCGCTTGCGGATTTGATCCGCGTGTGAAGCTCTAAGGTGTCGGACTGGAAATATTTGCTGGCACCGGCCTAACCCGGTTCCTCGGAATCCCTTAACTCTCTTCGCAGCTCCGCGGTCAACTTCGCTTTTATAGTTCGGAATTCTTCGTCGCTAAGCTGACCCTGGCTGTGCAGTTCTCGGAATTTAGTAAGTGTGTCGCTGGCCTCGAACCGGTCTTTCTCCGCAGCACCCCGAAACTTTGACAGCACGAGCGCCCCAATCGCCGTCATCGCTGCAATGGCCCCCAATGCCCAGGCCATCGTGGCATAGTCTTCCGGCCTTAATGGTTCAGAAGGCATACCGAGCGCTCGACTTACCTCTCTTCCCTGCCTTGCCCCCCACGGGGCATAACCACCAGGGTGCATCTGCTGTCATTATGCACCTCTGCCCCCCCGCCGTCCACAATCACCTGTTGGAGTCCACGTTTTAGCCCGCTTTTCACAACGGAGCCTGAAGGCCGTACTCCAACCCTGCCTGCGACACTATCACATCGGCAGCCACGATTGCCTCCCTCACAATATGCAATTGGCGCGCCCCAGCCCCACCTGTCGCACAGACATTCATGTCCCCCGAAGCTGTCCCCGGCAAAATTGCCCGGTAAAAGCGTGTGCTGGCAGAGGTTTTAGATCCGTCCCCGACTTCGGTACCCCGCGGTCTTTGCCCTGCTCCAGGACATTTCCCTTTGTAGAAAGGACCGTCGGAGTACAGGCTTTAGCCTGCTTTCTTTCTGCAAGCAGCCTGAAGGCTGTATTCCAACAACACAAGAGTTGCCCAATCGCTGACTCCTCGCCAGGTTTCATAGTCGGATCATTCGTCTCAAGCCGCAATTCTCAGCGGCCGATACCACGAAAGAACTGATTCTCTACTTAACGAGAACCCACGTTGCTCCCACTGGCACAAAAACCGCAGACAAGGCGATCCTTCCAGGTACACTCCGTACTCCTGGCAGTGACCTGCTGCGCGCTAACGGCTGCTATTGCTGGCGCCGCTGCTGCTACTGGTGCCGCCGTCCCTGGCGAACCGATCGCCACTCGGCAGAATGTGTTCGCCATTCCGTTTCAGGTCAGCCCAGCCCGCACTCCGGCCGAATCGCCGAAGGCGGTGCAGCTCTATGTTTCAGACGATCGCGGCGCCAACTGGCGCCTCGAAAAACAGTTGGAGCCGGGTGTCGGCCGATTTCCGTTTCGGGCCGCCCATGACGGCGAGTTCTGGTTCCAGGTCCGCACGATCGACGCCAACAACCGCGTGCTCCCCGACGGGCCGCAGCAGCCGGGCCTGAAAGTGTTGGTGGACACCGTCAGCCCAAGCATCGAACTCTCAGCGGTCGAAGACCAAGCCGGCGAAGTCGTCCTGCAATGGCGCTGCACCGATCCGTCACTGGACACGGGCACGCTGAAGATCGAAAGCCAGGCAGCGGCTGCCGGTCAGTGGTTTGCCGTGCCGACCAACGAAGCCGATATCCAACGCGCCCCGCAAAACAATTCCGGCCGCGCGCGTTTTCGCGTTGCCGAGGGCGCCAACGAAGTTGCCGTCCGCTTGGAGATCGGCGATCGGGCCGGCAACCGAGCCACCAGCCAAGCCACCGTGAAACTCAACTCTCGCATCGGCGGGGCTGCAACGGGCGCTGCCGGAGCAGGAACAGCCGCAGCTGGCATGGGCGGCACGAATGGTGCTGGCGGCACTCCGGCCCAAACCGCATCGCTTCCCAACAATGGCGCCACGGCAACCGGCAATCCACCGGCCTTCAACTCCACCTCCAACGAGCCGGGTGTAAAGCCGTGGCCCGCGGATCAAGTTGCCAATCGGCCGCCGACTTCGAACCCATCCGGCTCACAAACACCGCTAGTGCCGTTAGTACCCGCGCCGAATCCGCCGGTTCAACCGCCAGCCATGGCCAACACCCCAGCCCGAAGCGCGAGCGAGGGATTCCCTCCCTCCCGAAGCGCAAGCGAGGGTTTCCCGCCAGCAACGAATGTCTCCGCCGGCAACCTGGCCCCCCCGCCGCTGACGCCGATCTCTGGCTCTGGCGGCATGGGCGCTTCGCCGATAACACCACTACCTTCCGCACAACTTCCAGCCAACTGGACCGGGGCCGACAAAGCCGCTCCGCCTTTGGCCAGCGCCGCTCCTGCCGCGCAGCCACCCAACAACATCATTCCCCGCTCGCTGTTCGACCCCAGCATCTTGCCGGCCGGCGTCACGCCGCAGCAGGTAAACGTGCTGAAGTTCCAAGTCGATTACGGCGTGGAAGCAGTCGGCCCCGCAGGCGTGGGCCGCGTGGAGCTGTGGGGCACGCGCGACGGAGGCCGAACCTGGCAGAGCTTTGGCCTCGATAGCGACAACAAATCGCCGCTCGTGGTCACCGTGCCGGGCAACGGACTCTACGGCTTCCGCATCATCGTCTCCGACACCAACGGCCGCGGCGAACCCGCGCCGCGCAATGGCGACACGCCGCAAGTCTGGATCGCCGTGGATGCCTCGCCGCCGGAAGTCCACATCAGCCCGCCGATCGTCCGTGGCGAAACCGTGCCGATCATCTTCACCGTGGCCGACGAACAGCTCGATCCTCAAAGCGTGTCGCTGTTCTACAGCCACCGTGCCGACGGCGCATGGATTCCGATCACGCAGGGTCTGGGCAACGTCGCCCGCTACGACTGGGCGCCGCAGCCCGGCATCAGCGGCCCGGTTTTCCTCCGCATCGAAGCCCGCGACCGCGGCGGCAACATCGGCTCCGCCACCACCCGCGAGCCGCTGCTGCTCGACCGCCCGGTGCCGAAAAGCACGATCAGCGGCATCCGCCCCTCATAGCCCCGGGCTCTGCCCGGGGGTTCTGCCCGGGGGTTCTGCCCGGGGGTTAGGTTCATCTGACTCTTTAAATTGCCAAAGATCTTCCCGCTCAACCGTCCAGTTCGCCTCAAAAAAAATGTCGCGTCTGTAAGTCCTTATCCTGCTGGGATGTTCGGGCTGTTGTTCGGAGTTTGTTCGGACCTCATTCGGACCTTTGTTCGGCTTGTTTTCCCGGAGCTGCTCCTTCTCCCTCTCCACGTCCGGCAACCACGTTGTCCGGCGGGCACTTTCCAGTTCGTACAGTTGTTGGCGCGAGCGCTTACACGGCATCCTCATTTCTAACTCGTTGATGCGAATGAGATTATGCAAATGCGGTCCTCCCCAGGGTGTACGCGCCCTGTACGCGCTGGGCTCGCGCCCCGTCCGCGCTGCGCTCGCGCCCTGTCCGCGCCGCGCTATCCATGAACCGTATCGTTCCCAGGCTAACATCCCCTTCTCCCCCTCCAGCCTAAATCCACCTATCTCCAGCCCGGGCAGGACCGGAACCAAAAAGAAGTTTTCGGAACACTAATCAGCGCTAATCTGCGACAATCAGATTAGCGGTTATTAGCGCTGATTAGTGTTCCCTAACCCTCCTGAAATCCGCTCGGGCTGCGTGGATTTTCAATGCTTGTAGTACGGACGAAACCCGGAAACATTTTGATCCACGAAGGAGACCGAAAGTTCCCGAAAAATACCTGGGCATTCCCGCCATTCTGTGCGGTTCGGTAGTTTTCGTGGATACCCTGGCTTGATAGTATCCTTCACGCTCCGCGTGAAAATTCCATGGCGCGGAGCGTAATGAACACATCTTTCGCAACTTTCATCCTATCAGATAAGTGGCTGATTTCGAATCAAATCCGGCCGAATTTTTTCCAAGTTGTGCAGAATATATTTTCAACTTTTAGGGGGGTGGCCGAAAATGTTTTCCCCCATTGATTCCCCACGCCCCCCGCCCCGCTGACTCCTGGCTCCTGACTCCTGACTACTGCCCCCTGACTCCTGCCCTCTCCTGAAGGCACAACTGTCAGTCAGGTTCAGAATGAACCACGTTAACGCTGATGCCTGACACCGGGACTTCTCCTCGTCCCGGCCATTCTCCGGGACTGTCCCAATTTTGCCTCAGCAAAATGGGACTGTCCCCTTGGGTTTCTTGATACGCTCATTCCCGTCCCGACGGCATGGTTAATGCACCGCTCGACGGTAGCCAACCACGCGAGGACAAACCCCATGCCATCCAAATCTTACTGGCGAGATTCCGCAAGCACTCCCCGCTTTTCCGCACTCAATCGCGATCTCACCGTCGACGTCCTGGTGATCGGCGGCGGCATCACGGGTATTACAGCAGCCTATCTACTCAAGCAGGCCGGCCAATCGGTGGCCCTGATCGAGCGCGGCCGCTGCGCCATGGCGGACACGGCCTGCACCTCGGCGCATCTGACCTATGTAACCGACATCCGCCCCCACAAGCTTCTCCGCCAACTCGGTTCGGATCATGCTGCCGCCGTATGGGACGCCGGGGCCGGCGCGATTCAGCAGATCGAGACGATCGTTACCGACGAGGAGATCGAGTGCCGGTTCGCCCGCATACCCGGCTATCTGCATGCGTCCCTGAGTAGTGAAGCACACCAGGACAGCAAAGAGGACGAATCAGCAGCGCTCAAAGATGATGCCCAAACCGCCAACGGCTGGGATTTTCCGGCCACGTACCTGGCATCGGTCCCGGTGTTCGATCGTCCTGGCGTAAAATTTCCCGAGCAGGGCCGGTTTCATCCCGTCGAATACCTGGGCGGGCTGCTGGGGCGAATCGCAGGTGGCGGCTGTCATGTGTTTGAGCACACCGAAGCCACGGAGTTCACCGCCGATCCTCTTTCGGTCAAGGCCCACGGCCACACAATCCATTGCGGATATGTGGTGATTGCCACGCATGTGCCATTGCAAGGAAACACGAATCTGGCCAGTGCCGCCCTGCTGCAATCCAAACTCGTCCCTTACACCAGCTACGTCATCGGAGCCAGGGTTGCCAAAGGAACGCTCCCCGACGCCCTCTTCTCAGACACTTCGGATCCCTACTACTATCTCCGCCTCGAGCCCCGCCGCGCGGACGACTATGTTATTTTTGGAGGCGAAGACCACAAGACCGGGCAAGAAGAGGATCCCAAAGGCCGGTTCGAAAAACTTGAGCAGATGCTCCATCTCTTCCTCCCCGAGGCCGACGTCCGGTATCGCTGGTCGGGCCAGGTCATCGAATCAGTCGATGGCCTGCCGTACATCGGAGAGACCGCGGAGAAGCAATTTGTCGCCACCGGCTTCGCCGGCAACGGCCTGACCTTCGGCACGCTCGGCGGAATGATGGCCTGCGACGCGGCCCTGGGCCGAAAGAATCCCTGGACAGACTTGTTCCCCGTGGAGCGGAAAAAACTTTCCGCCGCGTGGAACTATGTGCGCGAGAATGCGGACTACCCGTACTACATGGTCAAGGATCGTCTGGCCGCGGCCGAAGGCGACTCGCTACGGGTCTTGAAGCGAGGCGAAGGAAAGATTCTCACGCTCGATGGCCAGCGCGTCGCCGCCTATCGCGATCCGAAAGGAAAGGTGACCACGCTCAATCCCTCCTGCACCCATCTCGGGTGCCTGGTGCATTGGAACGAGGTGGATACGACCTGGGACTGCCCCTGCCACGGCTCGCGCTTTCAGGCGACTGGTGCGTGCATGGCTGGGCCGGCGGAGACGCCGCTTGAGGCGGTGGGGGTTTCGGCTGGCGGGAAAGCCAAGTCTGGCTCTGCGGGCTGAGGGGTTTTGGGTTACAGCGTGTTTTCCTTGGCACAGAAAAGGCAGGATGCCGTAGAATCATGCGCTCCATCCGATGCCCGAAATCACCACGCATTGCCGCGCCGCGCGCCGCCCGTCACAATAGCACGGCCGAAGTTTACCGGCATCGCTAATTTGCCCTCATCAGTCGCGGCAAGCGGCAATTGCATGAGTTCCGACGAAATCGAATATCCGCAAACTTGTCCAGCACATTGCCATACAAATTAGGGAGTTAAGGCTACCGGAGTGCAATGAATCATGAACCAAGACCGAAGAGCCCGACTGGAAACGCGAGCAATCATTGTTGGCTACGCCATGAGCCGACTGGACGGTCAATATCTGCGAGCGTTTAAGCTTAAGTCATGGAAGAATGCGTTCATGTCCGCTGCCCACTCGCTCGGTGTGCGATCAACGAGTTTGAAGAATCTGCGAGATGAGTTCGATCCTTTTCATGGAAACCTGCGCCAAGGATGGCATGGGCGCGAGTTGCGGGTGAGCCGCCAGAGAGTACTGGGCGACCTCTGTGGCGTAAGCGATGATGCACTTATCGAACTGGTTACACGGTTGTTGAAGGGCGAACACGATGCGACAAATGAGGCAATAGATGCAATTCATAAATCGGAAACCGTGGCATACAATGTCGCGGAACGCCTGTTGACAGGCCGCCGTGCGGAGGAGTTTTTTCTAAAGAACTGCGAATCCATATTAGACGTTGACCCCGCCGATATAGTCGATTGCCGAAACGCAGCCATCGGATTTGATTTCGGAATTCGGGGCAATCCATCGCGTGCGATAGAAGTCAAAGGCATGAAGTCGTTCAAGGGTCAAGTCTTGTTTACTGACCGTGAGTGGCTGGAGGCGAAACGCCGAAAGGCTGATTATTGCCTCATCGTTGTAGGAAATCTTGTGGCCACACCGATTGCGCGAATATGGAATGACCCTCATGCTGCGATATCGGTAACATGCTGTTATCAGCAATCGATTTCAGTTGCCTGGAGGTCTTCACTTAGCGTTGCCGTGTAGACATTTCAGCTAATCTTATTTGAGCACACGTAATGGCAGACGTGATTTCACGCCAGCAGTGCAGCCAAATTATGCGAGCGGTACGCGGACAACAGACAACGCCTGAGTGCTTAGTGTTGTCAATCCGGCAGCCTTTACAACTTGTCGCGGTTCCTGAACGTCTATCGATAATGCGGAAGCCACCACATGTCTCTTGTCGTCGCCAACAAGACAGACGATGGAATTATTCTCGTCTGTGACACGAAAATAACTTACAAGCACGATGACTTAAATCCATATCTCGCCGGAGTGGTGAAGATAACCGTTCTAAATGATCATTGTGCCGTTGCTTTTGCTGGCGATTTGGGGCACGCAAAACGCGGGCTTGGCCGATTATCTGCCGATCAAACGGCAATTCAAGTTGTTGAGTCGCTTCGAGATTTGTCAACAGACTCGGGATTCAATGCCACATTCATCGTCGCTTCGTATGAATCACAATGTCAGTTATTTCGAATTCGTGACGGCCAAGCAGACGAAGTGGCATCTGTATGGATTGGAGATCAAGAGGCATTCCAGGCATACCAAGCTTTCTTTACAGAGTCGGACAAATCAGATCTTCATGCAAACACTGAAAGTACGTTCTTGCAGGTCATTCAGATGCCCGAAGAGTGTTCACCTGAAACGGGGTCGTTGTATTCTCGCATGTTCGCTGCTCTTCGCGCAGTTATTGATTCGCAGGTAATTAAGTCTGTCTCAGGGTTCGTTGTTCCAGTCTTTATACACAAGAAAGCTTTCGTTATTGGTTCGTACTTCTCACTGTTCCGGCGGCCGCTATTGATTTCAGAACTCACTGCGACCAAAGGAGTCGTCCCATTCGGAGATGCGTCGACCGGCACCTTCTCGGTCAACGCAACCGGTATTGGACGCGATCATTTTGTCGTCCATATTGACCAGGGACAGCTGGGAATCATTTTCAGCAAGCAGGGTTCACTGCTGCTTGATCCTGAAGTCTTGTCGAATATTGATGAAATTGACTTTGCAGCGACGATTGCGAGTCGCTTTGGTTCGGTACCGGCTTTTGCAATTAGCAATAGTCCCGGACACTACTTTCGCAAAGCAGAGAGTCATTTGCGATCGTACGCATTTGATTTAGCGGAGTCGTTTCTCACGGAAGGAGTGCGCGTATCAAGTAAGTCCTGGAAAGCGGAGCCAAAAGATCGTGAAAAGCGATACGACTCACTCTCTGCATGTCTCGAAGATTTAGGTCCGCCACTCAGTCTACCGCAGGAGGAAGTTCGGAACTTGACTTATGCGTTTTACCTGCGAGGAGTCTGTCGCTTCGCGACTGGGCGAATCACACTTGCGCTTCAGGATTTCCGAGAATCCCTTACGCTTGATGAGACTTTCTATAATTCAATGGTTTGGCTGACGCGCACACACCGGGAAATGGGCAACCTGGATTTGGCTGTAGAGGCTGCAAAGCGTTGCTGCGAGAAACACAATCGCTGCGAAGCGTTACAACTTTGCTCGCAATTGTTGCTTGAGATGAACCGGCACGAAGAAGCAATCGAGTATCTTCAACAAAGCCTCACGCTTGACAGCAACATAACGAAGCTGCCAGAAAGCAAGTAATGGATCGACTCACGATATCTTTTCAGGCCTGTAAGCGACGATGCCCTGCCAGGGTGGTTCATCGATAAAGCCGGCAGTCGGACCGTGCCGGTCATCAATCCGACCAAGTCGCATAGCTTTTTTCTCCAGCAAAGTGGCGACCGCCTGACGCTGGAGCGCATTGCGCAGATTGCGTATCAATTGGATCGCGTCTGCCGCGATGTGCCGCCGCCGAATAAGGGGGAGTGAGGCGAGGGGGCAGGGGTTAGGGGGCGGGGGTCAGGGTCAGGAGTCGGGAGTCGGGGGTCGGGGTTTTCAGTTGGAACACGGGTTGGGAAACCCATGTTACGTTGCGGTACGGGTTGGGACTTTAAATGACGCCGAAGGCGTGAAACATATCAGCCCAGGGGAAGGCCGGGCGAGTTCCACGAGCCGGGCCGCCACCCTGGGTATCGCATTGATTTCCTTCCTCCGATTCCTTTTGCGGCGACGTCGCCGCAAAAGGAATCGGAGGAAGTTTTCTGGGGGGCCGTTACCCTGGGCGACGTTCACTACCGCGAGGGCGCGGTAATTCTCTTGCCCAGGGCTATTATGTTTCGGCCGTTCGGGCCTGGAGATACTTCTCTCGCTGGCGCTTCGGGCTGGTGTGAGGAGGCACGGGTTGGGAAACCCATGCTACGGGTTTTGGGCGCAGACGACCCTCACCTCGCCGCAGGCGAGTCGCCGTGGCGACCTGGCCCGCTCCCTTGAAAAGGAGAGGGGAACGGATTGGGGGCGGTGAAATGGTCGAAGACCATTCCACAACATGGCTGACCGCTGACTGGCTGAATGCTGACCGCTCCTCCGGCGCGCAGACGACCCTCACCCGGCCTCTCCATGAAAAGGAGAGGTGAGTGGATCGGGGGGAACCGGCGGCTAGCGCCGTGCGGCTGAGGGGACAAAAATTACGCTCGATATCTTTTTCGCGCGGCGTAGCCTATCAGACCAATGCCGCCGAGGGTCAGGAGAACCAGGGTCGAGGGCTCGGGAACGGCGGGGGCATCGGCGCCTTCGACCAGGAAATTGTCGATGAAACCCACATTTCCCGCGTTGCCGCCGTTGGCATACATCGCGGCGTAGGTGGTGCGAGCCAAGGTAAACGCGCCGGCCGCTTCCAGAGGGCTGTAATCGGCGGTGCTGTCCTCGAGTGAAATGTTGCTCAGCGCACCCGTGCTGGTGTTCACGTCGTAGCTGAGGTGGTAGTAGGCATCGGGATCGAAGGTGGGACCGGACCAGGGGACACTGATAATGTCGCTCCCTTCTTCGCGATAAGTAAGCCGCCCGTCCTGGTGAAGCACCAAGCCGGTGAAGGTGCCGTAGGGGGAAGGGCCCGCACCGAGTGTCTGATTGAACCCCAACCCCCAGCCGCCGCCACCACCACCGCCGTCCGTGAGAGTCAGCACGTTGAGATCGGCGGAAATCGTCAGCGCGTCGGGGCGTGTGTAGGGACCGAAACTCGCCAATTCCACCGTCCATCCATTATCGGGTCCCGCTTGGAAGGCATTGCCCTGGATCGATGCTCCCCAGAAAAGATTGGTTCGAGCCCACGCGCCGTTGGGAAGATTGGTCGTGTCCGGAGCGCGACCTTCGAGTTGCGTGCCGTCGGTGTCGGTGAAGGTGTCCAGAATAATCGTGTAGGCTTGGGCCGTGCCCGTCACGCATAAGGCCATCGCCACCGTCAAGCCGTATGCACATTTCTTAATGATCATTGGTCGCTCGTTTCTGCCGCCAGGGCGAATGGGTGAAATTCAGTCACCGCCAAGCAGAAGAGTTCAACCTGCGTAGGCGGCATTCGAGAAAGGATTCAGCACAGCATCTATTATGACGCAAAGTAACGGCCACAATCCGACAAAACATTGTCTTTTTGGGACGGGAAATTAGGGGCTAGGGGCTAGGGTTGAGGGGCTAGGGGTGACCCTGACATTCTGCCGAACGTAGGGCTCGCTGAGTTTGCTCGCAGCCGAGGGGAAACCTGCGGTCGGGGTGGTGAAAGGGTCGGAGACCATTCCACAACCAGGTCGACACGGGTTGGGAACCCATGCTACGGAAGTTTGAGATACTTCCCTCGCTCGCGCTTCGGGCTACCGTGGTCGGCGCGGGTTGGGAAACCCATGCTAAGGGGGACGACCCTCACCTCGCCGCAGGCGAGTACCCGTGGCGACCTGGACCTCTCCCTACAAGTCAGAGGGGAATCGATCGATGTGCTGAGGAGGGACCGGGGGCTAGCACCCAGCGGCTGATGAATCATCCCTAGAGTTGCGGGAACGCGCTAGAAATCAGTCCATAAAAAAACCGGGGCGACTCGTTGGGAGTCGCCCCGGTTGGATTGGGATTGTTGCGGATCGGATCGACTCACTTCTTGTCCTTCCTCGGATCGTTGGGGGTCCGATGGTCGCGGGGGTCGGGGGCTACTGAGAAGCCCCAGGGTGGGAGGGCGTCGATGATGGTCTTGGGATTGTGGACATGGATGATCGTGCCGATTCCGTAGCCCGAGCCATAAACCGTCTGCCCGGTCAGTTCCTTGGGCACGCTGACGGTGACCTTTGTCGTGTTGCCGTTCTTGTCGACCGGCGGGGGCGTCACATTTTCGCCGCGTCCTTTCACAGGGCGATGGTCGGTCATTTGCACCACCGAATTGACCGGGGCGCCGGACGTGCTGACCGAAGTGCCGTTGGCTTTCGGACGCTCCCAGTGGCCGTTGTTCCAAACGTAACCCTGGGAGCCTGAGTTCGGGACGATGGTGGTGACTCCGGGCTTGGTTTGCAACTGGGGTGAGCCTGCGGTGGAAATCAGCAGCGTGGCTTCCGAGCTGCCCTGGGGTGTACCACTCTGGGGGACTTCGACGCGACCATCGGGACGGCCGGGTCCGAGGACCGCCTGGTCCTTCTTCTTGTCGTGCTTCGAAATCTTGAAACTGTCGCCGATCTGCTTCCAGCCTTCGAGGTTCTTCTGAACCAAGTTGGGTTTGAGAGCCCCCTGCCCTGCCCCGCTGCCGGCTGGCCGCCACATCTTGTCGCTCACTTTCTTGTCGCCAATTGTGTAGGTTCCGTTTTGACCCTGATTCTTCAGCGCCTTGTTGACCTTGGCGACTTTCACGCTTTGTTGGCCGGACTGAGATTGATTGCTGCTGGTGTTGCCCTTTTTGCGGTTCCCGTTGCCGCCGTTGTTGCCGTCACCCTTGGCCAAAACTAGGCCCGTCTGCATCACCAAGCCACCGAAAACCACTGCCGTCAGAAGTGTCGTAAAGCGTTTCATCTCTCACCAATCCTTTTCCCTAAGGGACGTTTGAAGAAGGTTTTCCCTGACAGACACACGTCTGCTCTATCTAGCCAAGCGGGAGAATGCGGGAAGTGTTACAGGCTGGGGGAAAGAAAGTTGGAAATTGCGGTTTTGGCGAGGAAAATCGGGGTGGTCGGCTCGCCCCAGGCGAGCCGGGGGCGTCAGCCCCTGGAGGTTTTGGGGGGGCTTCGTATCAATAAAGTGTGAATTCCGAACTTGTCGCGTACCCGGTAGTTACGATTCCTCCGCGGGCTCACGCCCGGCGGCTCGCCAATAGCGTGATACTTCCCTCGCTCGCGCGTCGGGCTAGTGTGTTGATGCGCGGCTCGGCGGTATGATTTCGATATTCTTTTCAATCATCTTGGAGTTACCCATGAGTGTCACAGCAATTCCCGCAGGTCAACAGGCCGTCGCGCCTTATCTCGCCATTGCCGGCGGCGTCGAGGCGCTGGAGTTTTATAAGAAGGCTTTTGGAGTGACGGAAGTCCATCGATTGATTATGCCGGACGGGCGGCTGGGGCATGCGGAGATTCGACTCGGCGGGTCCCCCATCATGCTGGCCGATGAGTTTCCAGAGTACGGCGGCAAGGCGCCGACTACGCTGGGAGGTTCGCCGGTATGCATCCATCTCTATGTGGACGACGTCGATGCGTTCTTTCAGCGAGCGCTGGCCGCCGGGGCCAAGGAGCGCAAACCGGTGACGGATCAGTTCTATGGCGATCGCTCCGGGCAGCTTGAAGATCCCTATGGGCACCTGTGGTGGGTAGCCACGCACAAGGAAGATGTTCCGCCGGCGGAAATGCAGAAGCGGGTTGATGCCATGTTCGGGGGGAAGAGTTAGGAGAGCACGCAAATATTATCGCAGGCATGTCGATCTGGGTTTCCGGCGTTCGACTATTGGGTAGAACGGACGAACAACAGAACCCACTTGGCACAGGAGACCTGCGATGAACCGCTTATCTTTGGAACCGAAACGACAACTCAAATGCGACTTGGAACGAGTAATCGAACCGTTGGTCAGCTATATCTGTGCCACCGAGAGGCCGAAGACGGCGCTCACCCGGGCCTTGGCGCTGTTGGTCAATGAAGTGGAGCAAACGAACCAGGCAGCGAACGCCCGGGCAGCGGTTTTCTCGGGGGGATGCGGAACCTAAGGTGCCGGATGTCCATCCATCACCATCGACGCATGAGATGACCTGATTTGCCCTTCGGTGCGGGGTGAAACTTCCCTCGCTGGCGCGTCGGGCTAGCGTGTGGTACACGGGCTGGGAAGCCCATGCTACGTGGGGGCAGTCCACTCTAGACGCTTTGGCCCGTTCTGGCTTAGGATGCTCGGGCTTGGGCCGCTGTGTGACAGTGCCAAAGTTTGACAAGTCCCGCCTGCCCCAATTAACCTGCTATAAGAGCGTTCGCTGTCGAGGTTTGCGGCGTTCTTATCCCGCCTTTCACCCAGCATGCCAATGTGAGCGGAGGGTCCAAGCCTTCCGGTTGTCTGCCATCGTAGCAGGCACGCTCCGCGTGCCGCAGCAGGAGAACCAATTCGCCTTGATCAGAGTAGTTACAAATGTGGCTGTGTCGCAGCCTGTTACGGCACACGGAGAACTTGTCATATTTCGTGGCGTTGAACCGGGGGCTAGCGCCCTGCGGCTGATTTTATCAGCCGCAACGCGCTAGCGTCCGGTTCCGTCCCGGCCACTCACTTCATTAGCCGATTCAGCGGAGGATTCATGACGTTCGCAACCATGCTCAGGGGCGCCCTCACTTCGTGCTTGTTCGCTGGCCTGGCCAGCTCGACCTGGGCAGCCGATCCCTGGGTGACTTACGAAGGGGGCGAAGGGCCGGGGCGCGGCAAGCATGTGGTGCTCATCAGCGGAGACGAAGAGTATCGTTCCGAAGAAGCTCTGCCGATGCTCGGCAAGATCCTGGCCACGCGGCATGGATTGAAGGCCACCGTGCTGTTCGCCATCAATCCGAAAACGGGCGAGATCGATCCGGGTAATACGGAGAACATACCCGGGCTGGAGGCGCTGAAGACGGCCGACCTGGTGATCATCGCCACGCGGTTCCGCAATCTGCCCGATGAGCAGATGCAGCACCTGGCCGACTATCTGGCTGCCGGCAAACCGATCATCGGGCTTCGCACGGCCACGCATGCGTTCAAGATTCCGGCCAACCGCAAGTTTCACCGTTGGAGCTTTGAATATAAAGGGAAGGAATTTGAAAAAGGGTTTGGGCAGCAAATCTTGGGGCAGACCTGGGTGAACCATCATGGCCATCACGGCAAGCAGGGCACGCGCGGCATCGTGGCCCCCGGCGAGGCGGAGCATCCGCTCTTCCGAGGCATCCAGCCCAAGGAGATCTGGGGAGACAGCGACGTCTACACCGTGGAGCTGCCGCTACCGAAAGGATGCCGGCCGCTGGTGCTGGGGCAGGTGCTGCAAGGGATGAAGCCGGATGACGCGCCGCTGGAAGGGGCTAAGAATGATCCGATGATGCCGATCGTGTGGGAGCGCGACTACACGTATGAAGGAAAGCAAGGAAAGGCGATCTGCAGTACGCTGGGGGCCGCCTCCGATCTGACCGAAGCAGGATCGCGGCGGATGCTGGTCAACGCAGCGTACTATCTGCTTGGCCTGGGTGAGAAGATTCCCAAAACAGGCACGGCAGTCGAACTAGTCGGCCCCTATCAGGCGAGTCCGTTTCGATTCGGCGGATTCAAGCGCGGCATCAAGCCGGCCGACTTGGCTCTGCCGGCGCAAGCGGCCGACAGCGGCAAACCAGGAGCGACAGGAACGCCGGAAGCCAAATCGGCCAAGCTTGAACTGAAGCCGGGAGACAAGATTGCCATCCTCGGCAATACCTTGGCCGAACGGATGCAGCACGACGGCTGGCTGGAAACCCGTCTGCAGAGCCGCTTTCCCACACACAAACTTACGCTGCGCAATCTCGGCTTCTCTGGTGACGAATTCAGCAATCGGCAACGGAGCAGTGGGTTTGGCAGTCCCGACGAATGGCTCAAGCGGGTCCAGGCGGACGTGGTGATCGGAATGTTCGGCTACGGCGAGTCGTTCGACGGCCCGGCAGGAATTGAAACTTTCAAGCGCGAAGTGGCGGAGTTCATCACGGATGCGCGGGGACAGAAATACAACGGCCAGACAGCGCCGCGGCTGTTGCTGGTATCTCCGCCGCGGTTTGAGAACTTGAAAGATCGCAACCTGCCGGACGGAGCCGAACACAATGTGCGGCTGAAGCTCTATAGCGAAGCGATGGGAGAAGTGGCCAAGCAGTTGGATGTGCCGTTTGTCGATCTGTTTACCGCGAGCGGCAAAATCTTTGAAATTGCACGCGAGCCACTGACGATCAACGGGGTTCACTTCAACGAGCGAGGGAACGAACTGCTGGCGGCGGCCATCGACGAGGCGCTGTTTGGCCCTGCTCCCGCTGTCGAAGAAAAGCGGCTTGCACAGCTGCGGTCGGCCGTTCAGGACAAGAACTTCTTTTGGTTCCAACGCTATCGGACCACGGACGGCTACAGCATTTACGGCGGGCGGAGCGGGCTGCGGTTTGTCGGCGGGCAATCGAACCGCGACGTGATGCAGCGCGAAATGGCCGTCCTCGACGCGATGACGGCCAACCGGGACGCCCGCGTGTGGGCCGTGGCGCAGGGGGGCGATCTGAAAGTGGACGACAGCAACACGCCGCCATTCCTGGAGGTCAAGTCGAACAAGCCGGGCGCAGGCCCGGGGGGCAAGCACATTTTCTTAAGCGGCGAAGAATCCGTGAACCGCATGAAGATGGCCCCCGGCATGAAGGTCAATCTGTTCGCCTCCGAGGAGCAATTCCCGGAATTGGTCAACCCGGTGCAGATGGCCTGGGACACCAAGGGACGGCTCTGGGTGTGTGCCTGGCAGAGCTATCCGCATTGGAAGCCCAAGGACCATATGAACGACAAGCTGTTGATCCTGGAAGACACCGACGGCGACGGCAGGGCCGACCGCTGCAAGACGTTTGCCGGCGGGCTGCACAATCCCACCGGATTTGAGTTCTTCAACGGCGGCGTGCTGGTGGCGATGGCCCCGGATATGGTGTTTCTCAAGGACAACGATGGCGATGACGTGGCCGACGTGCGAACGCGCGTGCTGCACGGCATCGACTCGGCTGACACGCATCACACGTGCAGCAGCTTTGTGCTGGGGCCGGACGGCTCGGTCTATTTCCAAGAGGGGGTGTTCCACCAAAGCCAGATCGAAAGCCCTTACGGCGTGGTGCGCAATCGAGACGCGGCGGTGTGGAAGTTCGATCCCAAGACGTATCGTATCGAGCGTTATAGCGTCTATGGATATGCCAACCCTCACGGCCATGTGTTCGACCACTGGGGTCAGGACTTCATCTACGACGGTACGGGGGCGGAGGCCTATCACGGGGCGCTCGTTTCCGGCTATCTCGATTTCCCGCAGGAGCATCCGCGGGCTCCGCAGATCTATCGGCGGCGGACGCGCCCCTGCCCTGGAGTGGAGATTCTCTCCAGCCGGCATTTTCCGGAAAAGAACCAGGGGAATCTGCTGGTGCCCAACGTGATCGGCTTTCAAGGGATTTTGCAGTATGTATTGCGGCCGGAGGACTCCAGCTATGTCGGCACCGAGGTCGAGCCGGTCGTGAGTTCCAACGATCCCAATTTCCGGCCGGTGGATGTGGAGATGGGGCCGGACGGGGCGATCTATTTCACGGATTGGCAGAACCCTATCATCGGCCACATGCAGCACAACCTGCGCGATCCTAATCGCGATCAGACACACGGGCGAGTCTATCGGATCGTGGCCGAAGGACGGCCGCTGCTGACGCCGCCAAAAATTGCCGGCGAGCCGATCGAGAAGCTGCTCGAGTTGCTCAAGGAGCCGGAAGATCGCGTGCGCTATCGTGTGCGGATCGAGCTAAGCGGCCGATCGCGGGACGAAGTGCTCCCCGCCGTCGATCGCTGGGTAGCCGGGCTCGATGAGAAAGATCCCCAGCACGAGCATCATTTGCTGGAGGCGCTGTGGGCCAACGCGCTGCATCACCATTTTAATCCGTCCTTGCTCAAACGGGTGTTGAGCTCCTCTGAACCGCGGGCCAGGGCGGCGGCCACGCGCTTGCTGTGCGACCAGCGCGGTGACAATCCTTCGGCCCTGGAATGGCTCAAGGAGCGGGCGGCCGACGCCCATCCGCTGGTACGGCTGGAAGCAGTACGGGGAGCCAGCTTCTTCCGAACAGCCGAGGCGATGGAGATTCCGCTGATCTCGGCCGAGTTCCCCAACGATCGCTATCTCGATTACGTACGCAAGGAAACGATCCAAGCACTCAATCCGTCCTGGAAAAAGGCGTTGGCCTCAGGAGAGAAGGTGCGCTTTACTACGCCGATCGGCTTGCGGCATATTCTCCGCAGCGTGGGCACGGAGCAGTTGTTGACGATGCCCCGCGACAAGGGCATCTATCTGGAACTGCTGCATCGCAACGGAGTGGCGGACGAGCATCGGCGGGCGGCGCTTACTGGACTGGCGGCGTTGGAGAAGCGTCGCGAAATCGACGTGCTGCTGGACACCATCAACGGTCTGGACGCCAAGCAGCAAGGTCAGACGGTGGCCTTCGACCTAGTGCGCTTGCTGAGCAGTCGGAAGAGCGCTGAACTGGCGGAAGCCAGGCCGCGACTGCGCAAGATGGCTGCCGAGGCTCCGTTGCCGTTGGTGCGGCAGATTGGGTTTGTGGCGCTGATTAAGGCCGATGGCAAAATTGACGACACCTGGAAATGGGCGCAAGAGTCGGCCCCTCGCACGCTCGACCTGGTGAGCGCCATGCGGCTGGTACCCGATCCCAATGTTCGCGCCACGCTCTATCCCCTGGTGGCGCCGCTGTTGGAAGAGAAGTCGCCTATGCCTCCGTCGGTGGTGGGAGATGAGCCGCGAATGGGCAGGTATGTGCGGATCGAGTTGGAAGGACGCCGCACGCTGACGCTGGCGGAAGTGGAAGTCATCAGCCAGGGTAAGAATATTGCCCGGACCGGGACGGCCTCGCAAATCGATACGGCGTCAGGCGGAGAGGCTCGCCGGGCGATCGACGGCAACACCAGCCCCAATTTTGCCGATCGAGGGCAGACGCACACCAACCAGAATGTGCAGGACCCGTGGTGGGAAGTGGATCTTGGTACGGGCCGACCCATCGATTCGATTGTCGTATACAACCGGGGAGACGGCCTGGAAAGCCGCTTGAAAGGCTTCACGCTTCGCGTGCTCGACAGTCAGCGGAACGTGGTGTTTGTCGCCAAGAACCTGGCCGCGCCTGCGACCAAGGAAACCTACCGCCTCAGCGGCGATCAATGGACCGGGCAAATCCGCCGGGCCGCGATCGAAGCCTTGGCGTCGGTTCGAGGAGAAGAAGCCAAGACGTTCGCGCTGTTGGCGCAATTGATCCGGCAGGATGTGGAACTCCCCGCGGCGATCCGGGCCATTCAACAGATTCCTCGCGCCTATTGGCCGGCCGCCGGAGCGGCCCCGCTGTTGGACGACGTCATGTCGTACCTCGGCGGTATCCCGCTCCGCGAGCGATCCTCCACCGTAGCTCTCGATGCGGCGCAACTGGCCGATGCCTTGGCCTCGATGCTACCCGCGGAGCAGGCCAAAGGAATCCGCGCGCAACTGGGAGAGATGAGCGTGCAGGTGTTGCGGATTGGCACCGTGCCCCATCGCATGGCTTACGACAAGGAGCGGTTGGCGGTGCAGGCGGGGCGCACCGTGGAGATCATCTTTGACAACTCCGACCTGATGCCCCACAACTTCGTGATCCTGGAGCCGGGAGCCTTGGAAGAAGTCGGGCTGCTGGCCGAATCCACGTCGCAGCAACCCGGGGCGGCCGAACGTCACTATGTTCCCTCCAGCCGCAAGATTCTCCTGGCGAGCCATCTGATCGACTTCAATGAATCGCAGCGGCTGACGTTCACGGCGCCGAAGAAGCCGGGCGTGTATCCGTTCGTTTGCACGTATCCTGGGCATTGGCGGCGGATGTACGGCGCGCTGTATGTCGTCGAGAGCCTGGAGAAATATCAAGTCGATCCTGAAGCGTATCTGACTGCCAATGCGATTCCGACGAAAGACGAATTGCTGCAATTCAGTCGGCCGCGGACGGCGTGGAAGTTCCAGGATTTGGCGTCGTCGGTCGAGACCTTGGAGCCGGGCCGGTCGTTTGCCAGCGGCCGGCAAATGTTCCGCGTGGCCGGTTGCGTATCGTGCCATCGCACGAGCTGCGAAGGTTCGCCGGTCGGCCCCGATCTGGCGGCGCTCGACCCCAAGCGTCCCCCGGCCGAGTTGCTGCGCGACATTCTGGAACCGTCGTGGCGGATCAACGACAAGTATCAGACCTATGTCATCGAAACCGACCAGGGGCGGATCATCACCGGATTGATCGTGGAGGAAGCCGACGGCAAAGTGAAGATCGTGGACAACCCCGTGGCCAAGGCCGAGCCGATTGTGCTTAAAGCCGGCGAGATTTCCGATCGGCAGAAGTCCGCCACCTCGATCATGCCGCAGGGGCTGCTCGACAAACTCTCGCGCGAGGAAATCTTGGATCTCTTAGCGTTCGTCTACGCCCGGGGAGATGAAAAGCACAAGTTATTCAACGGCGGAGATGAGCACCAGCACGAGGCGCCGAAGTAGTGTCACACCAGCCGCCAGCGCTTCCTTAAAAACCACTCGACGCACATTGCTCCCACGATGGTGGCGAAGACGTACCAGCGGTCGTAGAGCGTTTCCCGCACGCGGACTTGCGTGTCGGTCTTCACAGGCTTCGCCGCCAGTTCGTCGAACAGCTTGGGGAGTTCCTCTGGCACCACCGAGTGCCCCCCCTGCTCTTTCGTCACCTCCGCCAGGCTCTCCAGCAGCGCCGGGTCGGCCATCGAGTTGGCCATTTCCAGATCCTTGTCGTACACCAGAAAGCGTGCCCGGGCGGTACCCAGCGCACGACCCGCTTCGGTGGCCGTGGCTTCGATGGTGTACTGGCCAGGCGGCAGGCGGTCGGTGATTTCACCTTCGACCTCTTCGCCGCGCTGTCGCGGGGTGATGGAGCGCTTCTTGCCGTCGGGCAAGACGAGTGCGAGTGTAACCTTCACGTTCGACAGCACCGAACCTTCCGCGGAACGAGCGCCGGCAGTGAAGTGGATTCTTGAACCGGCGATGAAACGTCGGCTGTCGAGGCTGATCCAGACATCGCTGCGCATGGCTTCGTCCTTGCGTGCCAGCCAAAGCACGGCTTGACGCCAGAAGCGGCGGTGGGCGTCCGCTTGGCCATGCATTGCCCAGAGCCAGGTGGAATCGCCCGCGAAGGCCAGCACGCGGCCACCCGGCTCGGCTGCGGCCAAGAGCGGCTGCCCCGAGTCGTTTTC